>NYTD01000242.1 GCA_002683315.1 Deltaproteobacteria bacterium
GCGCGAGAAAAAAACTAAATAAGTCTTGCAGATCGATTGGAACGAAAATCGACTCCTTGAATTGGGGCAAAATAGCACATTTCTTGAAGTCTTGAAAACACTCGTTCTCCAACACGATCACCAAGAGTCTGGGTATCAAAATTTTCGGCCAAATTGGTTAGTTCTACCCCTTTGGTTTGTGGTGAGCCCCATTTGTAGTTTGTCGTAGCCAAAAGAATCCCGTTGCTATTGTATCTACCGGATACGATATCATCAATGACAGTACGTTCCCATCCCGTTAATCTTCCTTTTCCAAGTTCATCGATGGCAAGGATCGGAACATTGATGAGTTCGTGCATGAGTTTCTGATTGCTCTCACCACGAGAATATCCATCTCGTAGTGTTGATAGAAGACGAGAGAACTCAATAAAACGGACACGTGCTCCTTGTCCAAAAATTAAAGAGCGTATGATGGCGATAAGAAGGTGTGTTTTTCCTCTACCAACATCTCCAGATAGAATGAGTCCTTTGTTCTCTTTTTCCGTTGTGTATTTTTGGATCCAAGCTGCACAACTTCGTGCTGCAAGTGTGGCTCCTTTGTTTACATGTTTGAATGTTTCAAAAGAATTTTGCCCTTGTGCCGCAGGTAGGCATGCATTATTGAAATATTGAATGCGATCTGGAAGTTTTTGACATCGACAGCGTCCTGTACGTACTCCCGATTCATTTTGAATCGTTCTTGTTCCTTTCCCTCTACACAAGGGACATAAGGGAATACACGAGCATTTTTGAGCAGAGGAAAACTCTCCTCTTGCTATTAGGTTGAAGCCATATCCATGACAGGATTTGCATTTTGGATCTGCAGGAGGTTCAAACACTGTGTTTCTCATTATCAGAAAGGTTAATGGCATTCCATATGGATTGCGCGGAGATCAAGGGATATTGTGATCGTATCTTGTCTCTCATAACTTCCTCTACCATTTCTCTCCAATGTTGCATACCCAAAAGTGGTCTTAGTGACTCTAATTCTTTTTCTGCTTTCACTCGTAAATCTTCGTGTTGATCAATGTGACTCTCCCAGACTTTTTCATGAAAGACTCTACAAAGACCGATTGCTTTTTCTGCCTTTTCTTGGATTGGGATATTCTCTTGTGAGAGTTTTGTAAGATTTTCAACAAGAGTATTTTGATATGAAAGGAGAACCTCTGAGAGAGGTATTTCCTGAATTCTTTGTGCAAGGCCATGTAAGCCAATGTGAACTATCGGCTTTAGATTTTTGTTTGGTTTTGTTTTTTTTCCAAGAACTTTTTTTAGGGTTCCTTTACAATTATTAAGACTCAGTCGAGATCGAACTCGTTTGGCTCGTCGCTTTTCTGCAACACGATCGATGGCTGTTGTTATGGCAAGTATAGATATATCATCGTCAAGCCACGTGGTAAGCAGGCGGCAGTCCGCGCCAGATAAGAAAGGGGCTCCACCACGAACATGAACGAGGTATGCTCGAATTTCTTCTGCTTTTTCTTGATGTTGAGGAGGGATGTTGTAAAGAAGATGATCAGACAAGGTAGATCTCCTTGCGTATTGGTGTTGGAACGTTTAGATATTAGTTCAATAGGTTAATGTCGGGAATGCAAAATGAAAAATAATACTTGGAAAAAATACGTCCTTTTCTATATTTTGATTGGATTTTTGGGAAGCTGGACTCCTTTTGCGTATGCACAAGAAGACGAAGAAGGAGGATGGTTAGGAGGAGACGAAGAAGAAACGGTTTCACAAGAACCTACAGATGGAGCAGATTCTCCTGAAATTTATCGAAGTGCAGTAAAAGAATATAAGCAGTTGGATCCAGAAGAAGAAATATTACTGTGGGGAGAATATGTAAAGGAGTATCCGAATTCATTCTTTACAAAGCAGATAGAAGCTCGGATACAGGATTTAGAAGTAAAGCTGTATGAAGAAGTAGAAAATGAACAAGAAGCAGAAGAAAAAGGGACACAAGAATTAGATTTTGCACAGCCCCAATTATTAGAAAATATTGATCCTCGAAAAAAATTACGCTTTGCATTTGAGATGGGTTTGCCGAATTACATCAATCTTTTGGTTGATTATGAATACCCCCTGAGGCGAGAGCTCTCCGTTCATGGTGGACTTCGAAAACGATATGCTGGTTGGAGTATGGACGGTGGCGCCAAGTACTCTCTTGTCAAATCTGTTCGAACAAAATCGCTGGTGACGGTTCTTGGTGATGTTCGCATCAACACGATTCCATTTTTTGTAGGTCTCCGTCCTCAAATTTCGGCAGGGAAGATTTTTACGCTTCCCAATAATTCAAGATTGGATGTGATGGGTCAGATCGGTACAGAATTGCAAGCGTACAATGGGATTCAAGCGGTGTTGATCGGTGGTGCGCACATCTCCTTTATCGCGTCAGAAACTGTTCGTATTTATGCTGAGGCGAATGTCTACATGAAGGACTTCTTCTGGGATGGTGGTGCATTTTCATTTAATACAGTAACTTTTGGTATGAAATTCCGTAAAAAGCCCGGACAAGATCAATATGGTCGATCGACAGAAAATAAATTTGAGGGCGCCATCGGTACCACCGTACCAGCACAATATAAGTATTGGCGATATCATTATGGATCGATCACTGGAGATGTCAATATCTACTAGGATTCAAAGGTATTCTAAATCATAAAGGAGCTACCGCTCCTTTTTTTCTTTGGGATTAGAATATCAAGAAAGATATAGAAAAGCCCCGCCAAATTGGCGGGGCTAGAAAGTACACCCTAAGAGATTCGAACTCCTGACCTTCTGGTCCGTAGCCAGACGCTCTATCCAGCTGAGCTAAGGGTGCACAAAATGTAAACACAAAATGAACATATAAAGAACGGTGACGGAGGGATTTGAACCCTCGGTGGAGCTACAAACCCCACACTCGATTAGCAATCGAGCACCTTCGGCCACTCGGTCACGTCACCATTTAACTTTATACATAAACATTGGCAACTTCTACGCCAAGAATAATTTTTGGCAAAAAAGTTAACTGTAACAATGAACGAGAGGATATATCCTCAAAACTCTTTCGAGTTTGTCATAAAATAAGGTGGCGGTGGGATTCGAACCCACGAATCGTTTCCGATTGCCGGTTTTCAAGACCGGTGCCTTCAACCGCTCGGCCACGCCACCAAAAATGACATTTATTATTAAGATTTGAATCGCGATTCGTCAATAAAATAATGTAGAGTTTTATGAAATCTTGGTTAATTTCATATAATCTTGTAGAACTTCAGGGATAAGAATACTTCCATCTTCTTGCTGATAATTTTCTACGATTGCAACCAAGGTGCGCCCTACGGCAAGCCCAGAGCCATTTATAGTGTGGCAGTACTGTGGTTTGCCTCCTTCTTTTGGACGATAGCGAAGTTTCATTCTTCTTGCTTGAAAGTCTCCAAAGTTGGAGCATGAAGAGATCTCCCTGTATTGATTTTGTCCAGGTAACCATACTTCAAGATCATAGCACAATTGTGCGCTAAAGCTAATATCACCACTACAAAGCTTCATCTTTCGATAGGGTAACGCAAGCATTTCCAAAAGTTTTGTAGCATGGGTGGTGAGCGCTTCATGTTCTGCTGATGAGTTTTCTGGAGTACATATTTTCACCAGTTCTACTTTATGAAATTGATGTTGCCTTATAAGACCGTGTGTATCTTTTCCAGAAGATCCGGCTTCAGAACGAAAACAAGGTGTGAAAGCAGCATAATGTAGTGGTAGATCTTCTTCAGATAGGATTTCATCTCGATGAAGATTTGTAACCGGTACTTCTGCAGTGGGAATGAGAAATCCCTTTTCTCCACCGATAGAATCGGTGATCTGAAAGAGATCTTGTTCAAATTTGGGTAGCTGTCCTGTTCCAAGCATACTTGAACTGTTTACTATGTACGGAACCATAACCTCGGCATATCCATTTTCATGTGCTTGATCGAGAAAGAAATTGATCAAGGAGCGTTCCAGTTTTGCGATGGGCCCATGAAGAACAGAAAATCGAGTTCCTGCAACTTTTGTCGCTCGCTCTGAATCAAGAAGTCCTTTTTCATGCAGAAGAATGTGGTGTTCTTTGGCAAAGGGAATTTCTTTGGGGTTGCCCCATCGTGATACCTCTTTATTATCTTCTTCACTATGACCAACAGGAACAGCTGGAGAGATAATATTGGGAAGAGAGAGCAAAAGGGCTTCTTCTTGTTCTTCTAATTCCTTTCGCTGATGTTCCAGAATCACCAGATGTTCTGCCTTCTTTTTGACTTCTTCTTTGATAGATTCAGCATCTTCACGTTTGCCCTGTTTCATAAGACCACCGATTTGTTTACTGAGCGATTTACGTTGAGCGCGTAGATCGTCGGTTTCGGTTTGTAGATTGCGACGTCTTTGTATGCAAAAGATCAGTCTTTCAAGATCAGCATGACTATCTTCGCTGGCATTGCGATGAGTAAGGTTTTCACGGAGAAGATCTGGGTTGGATAAAACGAGGTTTCGATCGAGCATAGTGGCTCCAAATAGAGGTAAATCATAAGGGCTACTGTATATCCGATTTTTTCTAGAGTTTCATCTACACCATTGTTTCCAATGTGAAAAAAAAGAAGATTCGACTTGTTGACGCAGAATAGAAACGGAGTTTTCTCTTTTTGTATGATCGCAAAGTCGTGTGACCAATGCACTGCTCATGCCACATGGGTTGATCCGCTGATAGTATGATAGGTCAACATCTATATTGAGTGCAAAGCCATGCCAAGAGACCCATCTTCGAAGTGAAATCCCAATGGCTACGATTTTTTTTCCATCTACCCATACACCCGTATTACGATCGTCGCGGTTGGCTGTAATGTTCCATTGGCTAAGTTGCTCAATCCAATACTCTTCGATAAATCGCAAAAATCCATGGATATCGCGTTTATGATTGGGAATTTGTACGATGGGATATCCCACCAATTGACCAGGACCGTGAAACGTAACATTGCCTCCTCGTTCCACAGATACAATGGGGGTTCCTTGTGGATTGATGATGTTATGGTGTGCGTTTTTCTGACGACCGACCGTATACACAGCAGGATGAGTACACAACAAGAGAGTGTCACCAATCTCTCCATCAAGCCTTTGACGAAGACGCGTTTTCATCAGTTCATGGGCTTGTTCATACGGGATATGTCCAAGCCATTCCACTAAGTGGGACATGATTCTAACAGTTTTTCGATATGATCTCGCATGACGAGATGAATTTCTTCAATAGATAGTTGCGCATCTACTTTATGAATTGTTTCTCCTCGTGATTTACAATAGGCGTATACGTCATCATATGCTTCGGCAATATTGCGTAATCTATCCAGAGTTTCAAATCGGTCTAGTGGTTCACCACGGCGTTGAATTCTTTGAAAACTAATCTCTGGCTCTAGCCACAGAATAAATGTAATATCAGGTTTTTGAAATTGTTCATTGAGGGTAGCGACACGAGAAAGACCAATACTCAATCCTTGATATGCAAGTGATGAATGATAGTAACGATCAGAAATTACAATTTTTCCGCTGAGTAGTGCAGGGTTGATTTCATTATCAAGATGTGCTTGGCGATCTGCTGCAAAAAGATAGGGGAGAACGCGATCAGATATATGAGTGGATTCTTCAGATACAGAAAGAGATTTCTGAATAAGTAGTCCAATGGGGCCATGAGAAGGTTCACATGTCAGATGTATCTCAAGACCTTGTGCATTGAACCATTCTTGAAGGAGACGGCTCTGGGTTGTTCCTCCAGAACCATCTAATCCTTCTACTACAATGAATAAAGGTCGCATCTAGCGGTTTGACCAGTGGATTGCCTCGCCTATCGCATGCTTCGCAGCTTCCATCATACCTTCTCCTAATGTTGGATGTGGGTGAATGGTCAGGCCTAGATCCAGTGCTTCTGCATCCATTTCTACAGCAAGAGCAGCTTCAGAAATAAGATCCGAAGCATTTGGACCAACAATGGTAATTCCGATGACGCGCTTGTCTGAATCATCAAGGATTACTTTGATGAAACCATCTGTCTCTCCTGTTGTTAATGCTCTACCAATTGCTTTAAATGGAACATTACCAACTTTTACAGATATACCTTTTGCTTTTGCTTCGTGCTCTTGCAGTCCAGCGGTTGCAATCTCTGGATCTGTAAAGACAACAGCGGGTACAGTACGTGCTTGATATGTACGCTTATGACCGGCGATGACCTCTGCCGCTACTTCGGCTTCATAGGAAGCTCCATGTGCGAGCATCGTACGACCGGTGATATCACCGATCGCGTATACGTTGGGGTTGCTGGTCTGTTGTTGATCATTAACGACTACAAAACCTCTTTTATCGAGTTCTACACCGATATCTGTAAGAGGTTCTGAGTTGGGACGACGTCCAACGGTAACCAATATTTTATCGGCAGCAACTTCTTTTGTGCCTTTTGGTGTCTCTACTTTTACGATTGCAGAATCGTCACCTTCTTCCCATCCTTGTGCTCGGGCATTGGTTAGAACGGTCATTTTTTGTTTTTTCATCTGACGATTGATAATCTTTACAACATCAGGATCAAAGTTGGCAAGAACTTGATCAGCCATTTCAATAACAGTGACATCTGATCCGAGTTTGGAGAGCATCATACCCATCTCAAGACCGATATATCCTCCACCGATTACAGCCAGTCGTTTGGGGATTTCAGATAGAGCCAACGCTTTGGTGGAGTCCAGAATACGATCGTCAGCATATGAGTAGCCTGGGATCTCAATAGGACGAGATCCCGTCGCGATGACAAGATCATCACACTCTACACGCACTACTGTTCCATCGGTCTTGGTTACTTCCAGCGATGTTCCTCCAAGAAATTTCGCTTCTCCAAGCATGCGGTCTGCTTTATTACTTTTGAGTAACGCATCAATCCCACCTGTTAGACGTTTGACAATCCCACCTTTCCATTCTTGGAGTTTGTTCATGTTGATGGATGCTTCAGAAGTGAGTTCAATACCCATTTCAGAGAATTTCTTGATGCCATTGTATTTTTTTGCGGCTGTAATTAAGGCTTTAGATGGAATACATCCTACATTTAGACAAACTCCGCCCCAGTTGTCGCGTTCGATACAAAGTGTTTTTACTCCCAGTTGAGCGAGACGGATTGCACATACATAGCCTCCAGGGCCTGCGCCAACAACTACTGCTTGGTACTTTACGGTTTCCATAATTATTTCTCCAGTGTGGTTTCAATTAGATAAGGTGATGAAGATTGTGCTGCTTGATGTACAGCGTTCTCTATGGTTTTCTTTTGAGGGGACACATTTTGATATTGTATTCCAAGTGCAGATGCAATGGATTGTGTGCTTGTAGAATATTGATCTGTTACAGGGGCATCATCTGTCAAAGGGTGTCGAATCAATAAAAATATAATGGGACATTGATATTGAGTAGAAATAGAAAGAGCTTGGTGAAATTCTCCACTTGCAAGGGCTGCATCTCCCAAAATGCAGAGAGTTGGTTGCTGTGTCGAGAGCGCTGAGCCTACAGCATGGAGTGCTCTACGAGCAGGATGATGCGAACACGGAGCGAGCTTATATGGTTTTGCTCCATCTTGTGCATTCAACAATCTTTGTGGTTTGGCACCACGAAGCGTTGCTCCGATTCTCCCTCTGGGTCCTGCAAAGATCCAATGACGCGTAGACATCCCTGAGAAAGCGCCTTCTATAATGGGAGCCCATTTTCCAAGTGGAATATAGAAAGGTTGAGGATTGAGCTCAATAAGTTCATTTTCAGCTTGGTCAAGAGTCATGATCTAGCGAAGCTCCAAAAGAAGACGTTGTGGATGCTCTAATATGAGTTTTAGTGCAGAGACAAACCGAGCTGCAACTGCACCGTCAATCACACGATGATCAAAAGAAGGCGAAAGATACATCATCTTTCGTGCGACGATTTCTCCATTGATGACCATAGGTCGATCGTGGATTTGATTTACACCCAAGATGGCTACTTCTGGGTGATTAATGATTGGTGTCGCAAAACGTCCTCCGATGTTTCCTACGGAGGTAATGGTAAATGTTCCCCCTTGCAACTCATGGATTTGAACACGATTCTCACGAGTTCTGGTAGTGATATCATTGATCTCATGAGCCAATTCAAGTATGGTTTTGGATTGGACATCTTTCACTACAGGTACGAAGAGACCTTGTGGAGTATCAGTAGCAATGCCGATATTAACGGAAGAACGCAAAATAAGGGAGAAGGCTTCCTCATTCATATTGGCATTAATGGTGGGGAAATCAGAGAATGTGATAGCCAGTGCCTTCATAATGAATGGAAGATAGGTGAGCTTGACACCTTTGTCTTGGGCAAGAGATTTAAGACTCTTTCGTAGGGCGACCAATTCTGTGGCGTCGACTTCATCAACATATGTGAAGTGTGGTGCTCTTTGAACAGATTCCACCATTTTTTCAGCAATTTTTCTGCGGAGTCCTATTATTTTGACCTCTTCATCTTGGCCTTGTAGCGGGGCACTTTGAATTGCAGGGGGGCGGATCGGTGTGGGGGAAGGAGTACTTGTTCGGGCAGAAGCAACATCTGATCGGGTTATACGTCCTCCTTTTCCTGTTCCGTGTATATTGGAAAGGTTTACGCCTTCTTTGTTGGCCATGGCTCGTACGGCAGGAGAGGCCAATACTTTTCCTGAGTTGGGAGTATTAACGGGAACCGGTTGAGGTGCAGGTTGAGAAGGGACTGAAGTTGATGTTTGTGGCTCTTCTTTTTTAGGAGGAGGGGCTGGTGACTTCTCTTCTTTTTTTACTACAGGTGCAGGTGCACTTCCATCTGTGTCTATTTCAATCAATGGAGTGTGTACCTCTATAATATCTCCTATACCACAGTGAAGTTTATGGACGACACCATTCTTGGGTGACGAGATTTCGATTGTGGCTTTATCGGTCATGAGCTCACAGATGGGTTGATCTTCTTGGACGGTATCGCCAACAGATACAAGCCATTTTACAAGCTCTCCTTCGATGACACCTTCACCGACTTCTGGTAATTCAAAAACAAACATATCCTTCCCTTTTTTGTATTGCTTTATTTTTCGAGCAAACGCAGACGAAGCTGCGTTAAGTGCGTCGTTGTGTGATTTTTTGTATGCTCTATTTGAGATTCTAAATGCCAAAAGCATGAATCTAGTATTTCATTCATTACATGTTGCGGAGTATTTAGCAGCAACGCTCTACCTGTTTTTTGTACGCTTTTTCGGATTGTTTCACGACCAAGGGGGTGAATAGAGTGGATTTCAATGAGTTCTACATCTTCATATGACTGTGCAAATTCCATGGCCTCTTCAATATCTGGGCCACATACGAATAAAGAGATATGTGTTCCCAATGAATGTACTGTGGCATTTGCATGTGTAGTGTTCATATCCTCTTCATTTATGACATCAAATAATGCGGCAGGGTTATAGCAAATGATTTGCGTAGACTGTGTTTTAAGAGCACTTGAAACAGCATTCCATAATTGTATACCTGTTCGTGCGTATGTTGTCTTGTGCGAAGAAACCAAGGAGGGACTTTGGAAACTGGGTACCAAAAATACGATGGGGAGCGGGAATTCGGGACCATACTGCTCTTCCTCAAGTACGGCGAAAAGAGAGGAAAGTTCTTGATCTGTGCTCAGACAGACCAAAACATGTGTTCCAGAAATTCCCATACCCAGTGCGGTATTGATTAACAACGAATCGGAACATGGTAGAGTGATAATCTTATCAGAAGAGAGACCGTGTAAAAAAGGTGTGCTTTGAGGGGATTCACTTAGGATGTATAGGTTCGATTGTAGTGCAGACCCTAATAATCCTTGTATATGCTTACTGGTATTCATGATGGAACCTTGATGACAGCCTTTTTTTCAAGGTGTTTGCGAATGAAAAATTCTCCTGCCTTGTATGAAGAACGGACCAAAGGGCCTGAGGCAACATAGTCAAATCCCAATCCTTCACCGACTTGTTCATATTCTGAAAATTGCTTAGGGGTAATAAAAGAATCTACTTTTAGATGTTTTTTGGTTGGTCGTAGATATTGGCCGAGGGTAATGAAATTTACGTCGAGTGCCCGCAAGTCAGCCATGGTTTCAATGACCTCTATTCTTCGCTCACCAACACCGACCATAATGCTTGATTTGGTCATCATATTGGGAGCGCGCTCTTTGACACGATGTAATAAAACGAGACTTTGATCGTATCCTGACCGAGGATCTCGCACTTTGGGTGTAAGTCGTCGAACTGTTTCTACATTGTGTGCCAAGACATCTGGTTTTGCATCGACAACGTGGTGTAGAAGTTTTTTGCGCCCACTGAAATCTGGAATGAGAACCTCAACAAGAGTCTTGGGAGAATGTCTACGAATCTCTCTAATGCATTGTGCAAAATGTCTTGATCCTTGATCGGGTAGGTCATCACGATCGACACTGGTCAAGACCACATAATCAAGTCCCATCTCTTTGATGGCTATGGCTACATTATGTGGCTCATCTGGATCGAGAGGCGCGCCATTGCGACGTGTGTTTACTGCGCAAAAACGGCATCCTCGAGTACATATATCACCCATAACCATAAATGTTGCAGTTCCGCTGCTCCAGCATTCTCCGATATTTGGACAATGTGCTTCTTCACATACGGTATGAAGTTTTAGCTCGCGAGCGCGAGCCTTGATTTTGGTATATCGAGCACCAGATGGGGCGCGAACTTTTAACCAAGATGGTTTTGGCTCAGAGTTTCTCATGAATCTTTCCTTAGTCTGTACTCTAAATAACCTACCTATGTCTATATGGCGAATCGTTCAAAGCCCAATCATATGGAAATGAAGATAATGAGCAATCTTTACTGTGTCTTTCCATCCAGTCTTTGGCTTTTGTATTCAAATATGAAGCAAGATACACACATAGATTTTCAGCTTCACTCCATCCAATAAAATCTCGCTCGTACCAAAAAAACAATTCAGATACTTCCCATTGATTACCACTTTGACGAACATTATTTTGAATAAATTGCTTCCAGTGTTTTTCCAGTTGCTTATTGAGATTCTTTTTGTGCCAATATCGGACAGGAGGGCATCCAAAACTCGCACAATTGAGCATGGCATGAATTCTTGGATCTTGAAACTGGCTGAGCAGCAGATCTTGTTCTAGATGAAACAAACTCATCGTACCACCATCTATCATGAAAAGTTGTCCCAAAAAGAATCCAACATTGTCTTGTGTGAACCATCCAGCATCGACTTCTTTTACCGAGGATATTGGCCAATTCTCTAGCACAGCAAAAATGACGGCAGCATTGTATGCGTTGGCATAAAATACGATCTTTCTCTTCTCTTCACGAATAGAATAGTGCTCACTATGTGGTCCGTGATTCGCGATCCAACTCATATAATTATCAAGAATAGAGCGGTTTTCTCGTATTAGATTGTAATCAACACCGGAATCAGAGGATACTCGACTTAGGAGTGCGCTCCACTTCTTAGGAGCATCGGATGAAGATGTACCATGAGAAATATACACGTGTTGGCACGACAAAATACACAAGAATCCGATCAGTATGAGCATTATACTTTCTCTCGATAAAGAAAATGAAAAAAAAATCATCAAGATAAGAACAAGTATGATATTGTTTTCTAGTAACACTTGACATGGCAATAGTTTTTATGGAACAATCTCATTCTTCTGCAGTGTTTTGCGAGACATACCCTCGCCTAGATGAAGTCCTAACACGATATCGTCGTTCTGTACATCAGCTTTTTCCTCCTGCAAACACAGATATAATATCTAAGAGTGCATTGCGTTTGGGGATAGACATACCCCAAGAGCTTCACGACTTTTATCTGCTTCATAACGGAGGAAGTTTATTTCGAGGATTGTTGAATATACGTCCAGTGGAGCAGTTGTCTTCTGCTAGTGCACAAACTCCACATGTTGTTTTGTTTGCGGAGGGGCCTAGGAAGGATGAAATCTGGGCTTTTATTCAAACAGAGCGTGAAGATATAATATATGGACTATGGATCCATGATGAGTTTATTGCGATGCACGATCGTTTTTCACAGTGGCTTGATGCGTCGATTTATCTTCTTGATGAAGGAATTTCCAACAGAGAAAGCCAGCATGAGTATCGACGTTCATTCAGTCCAGATCTATCATTTTTTATATTGGAGTCGATCACACACGCTGTTCACCAAGGAGAGGTTGAGGTCGCGATCTCTCTATTTTCGAAACACTACCGCGTCTTAGAACGTTGGCCTCAAGCTCTGGTATTGTATGCAGATTGTATTCGTATGCAAGGAGGGTGTGCTGAACCATTGTATGTTCGTGCAATAGAGGAGACTTCTTTACCAAGTCCATATCCGTCATATCTTCCTCAGGATTTTGACTTTATTCATCAAGGAATGGAAGAGACGGTGATGAAACAATTGGCATCACTGCTAGAAGAACGAATTTTTGATATTCACCACGAGCATGAATATCACTTTGTGGAACATATTCTTCTCTGTTTGGGAGCCTACTATCGAAAAAACAATCAAAGAGAAAAGGCAAAAGATTGTATTCTTGAGTGTTTATCTCAAGCCAAAGAGTACTCATTTTCAGCTTCATGGAATAAGCCCAAACTATTATTGTGCGATCTTCTTATTGAACTTGGTGAGCATGAACAGGCGGAATCCTTATTGCGTTCATTTTTGAATGGTGAACTCAAATTTGATGCATTATTACGCCTTGGAGAGATGGCTGTTCTTCGGCAAGAGCCTTTTGCCAATCAGATTCTTGATCGTTTAATCGTCGAATGTACACGAGAAGACTTGGTTTCCAAAGCCAAACTCGCTCAGGTTGAAGGGCACTTATACATGAAGCAGCCTCAAGAAGCACAAGAGATTTTGGAAGAGTGTGCGGTAGTATTTCGAAGAGTGAACCAAAAAGATATGATGGCGAAGGTTTTGATGTTTCGCGGAGATATCGCGGTACAGCTTGGTTCTATTGGGACTGCACATCGTGAGTATCAAAATGCAATCCAGCTTGCAATGGAGAATCAGGAAGAAGAAATACGATGTCGAATTTGGGATCGACAAACAGAACTGTTATTTTTGACAGGAGATATCGAAAATGCTCGAAAGACCTATCAGGTAATCCAAGATTGTCTTGAATTGATGGAATTGCCGGTTCGTACAGTATGGGTATGTCTAAAACAAGGTAACTGTGGTGATGAACAAGCTCTAATACGAGCAAGAGAACTATTTAAAGCACTTGATATAGCTTCTGGGGTTGGTTTTGTAGATCGACTGATAGGATGTGATTCCAAAAGCATAGAATGGCATATTGATGGGAGTCAAAAATATGCTCAATTACGATTACGAGCATTGCGTGGTATGAGTCCATACACACGCCAAGATTCCGAGCGTTTTGAGCGTCGATTGGCTTCTCATCGAAAAGCAATATCGGATTTAGACGATTCGATCGTTAATGTGCTTGGGGCTGAAATTATTAGTCTGGAAAGAGATTTGGCAGCAGTTCCTATCTCATCATTTTCCTATCCTCTGTCAAGATACATCGCTCTGATTAATCTTTTGGTCAGTCATCGTTCGTATCGGGCTGCTGAGAAGTTGTTTTCAATTGTTGAGATGGAGCGCGCACTTTCTTCCTCCACTCGTCGTGTGCTGGTTGAGGCTCTTTGCCGTTCTCGAAACATGATTTTAATTGATGGATTATTAAAAATGATCGTCGAGCAAAAGATAGGAATGAGTATTGCGTCGGAAGTTTTGGGGTATAGGCGAGAAAAACAAGCACTTGAGCCTCTAATAGCATTGATTGGCGCACCAGTGATCCTTCCTACTCGTAAATCGGCGATTGCAGCCTTGGGTATGCTTGGTGATAAACGAGCGATAGAGCCTCTTCTGAAATGTTTGAACATTTCAGAACTCGCGGAAGATACCGCATTATCTTTGCTTTTGCTCGGTGAATGGAAAGGACTGGATGAAAAGGCTCAACTTCTTGTCAAGCCAGGCATAAAAAGCACACGAGTGTTGGGAGAAATGGTAGGTAGATACGGTGGCCCATCCTATTTTTTACTTCTCAAGCAAGCGTTAGAAGGAGAAGATGCTCGTTCTCTTGGATCGTGTATGGGGCTTGGTTATTTGGGGGATCCACGTATTGTTCCTGAACTTATTCATCGAAGCGGTTCTCGAAACCCAAAAGTTTCCGCTGTGGCAAGCTATGCTTTGGAAGTGATAACAGGTCACTTTGAGTCTGCTGATGAACCTTTGCTCCGCCCGCGCTGGCAAACTTGGTGGGATCAACATCACCGACGTTTTATAGAGGGACATCGGTATCGTGGAGGAAAATCCATGAGTTTGTCTATACTGATTGAGCAACTAAAAGATGACAATAGGATTGTACGACAAGCAGCGTATGATGAACTTGTGATATCAAGCGGAGTATTTTTACCTTTTGATATTGATGGACCTTGGCGTGTACAACAAAGTCATCTTTTTACATGGCTGCAGTGGTGGAAAGAGAACCAAGATGACTTTCCAAAGGGCCGTTGGTTCTTTCACGGAGAGGAAATAGGTTAAAGACGTATTTTGAAAGGATTCTTTTCTTTTTTCGGTGCTTCTTGTGCCGCCTTTTGAGCTTTTTCAAGCCATTCTTGAAATACTTCATTCTCTCGTTCAAATTGTAGTGCGAATTTAATATTCATAACAGCACTATCATAGCGTTCCGCATCCATATCAGAAAGACCCATAAGCCAGTACTTTTTGGACTGTTCGGTTTGGGCGGCTTTGCTTGGATCGTTGGCACTACTGCGCTCAGATCCGGATCGAAGTGCAGTATCTTCTACTCGAATCACTCCATTTTTCAATAATCCATCATATTCAAGACGATTTTGTGGTTCTTTGAGAATACGAAATGCTTCATTAATAGCTGTAAAGATATAGTTCGCCTTATCTTTGAGTGCCGAAGGTGCATTATCGGGATGAAGTGCTTTGCTTTGAAGCTGAAATGCTGGAGCAATGCTGCTTTGTTTACAGTTTGTTTTTTGTTTTAGGAGTTGATAGTAATCAAGATCGTCAACGATTTCATATAGTGTGTTAATTCGGACTGTTTTTCGTAATTCTTGGCTCATGAAGACTCCTCGTACACTGTTTCTTTCAGATTATTTTTTTCACTTTGGCTGAGTTTGTTTGCTTCTTCAATATACATGGAGACAGCGGAGCCTGTCTCTTCGTTTTTGGCAGATACTTGAAGAATCCCATCCGCATCGATTTGAAATGTAACGCGAACCTCTATTTCACCGCGTAGAGCGGGACGTATATCTTTGAGCACAAAATCGCCAAGAAATGTATTTTCTTTGGTCTTTCCACTTTCACCCTGATACACTTTGATTCTCACTTCCGTTTGATTGTCTCTTGTTGTGGTGAAGATCTGACTTTGCTCAACAGGAATAGATGTGTTTTTGGTGATAATCGTCGATATGAAGCCACCTTGTGTAGCGACCCCTAGAGATTGAGGGGTTACATCCAGAAGAACGGTTTCATTGTTTTGATGTTGAAGATTATATGCTTGAATGGCAGCACCAACAGAAACAACTTCATCTGGATTTAGTGAGGAAATAGGAGTTCTACCGAAAAACTTTTCGACAGCCTCGCGAATAAGTGGTGTTCGTGTCATTCCTCCAACAAGAAGACAATTCTCAACTTGTAATGTACTCAGTTGAGCTTCTTGGATTGCTTTGGAGACAACTTCTATACAACGATCGATTAAGGGGGTTGCTAGTGCACGAAAGTCACGTCGATTGAGCGTATGCTGAAAATGGATCATTTCACCATTTTTATTACGTGTCAAGGATGGGATGGCTAGTTGTGCGGTAGGTTCAGTGCTCAAGGTTATTTTGGCTTCTTCTGCTGCTTTTCTAAGTTTCGCTTGTGCTACATATCTTTTGGATATATCAAGACCATGGTGTTGTTTCACTTGTCGAATAAGCTCTTCAGTAATCGCCCAGTCAAAATCATCACCACCTAAAAAGGTGTCACCAGCTGTACTCAGAACCTCATAAAAACCATCTTTTATGCGAAGAATCGATATGTCAAATGTTCCGCCACCAAGATCGAATACGGCAATATGTTGTGTGGTTTTATTTTGGTGTCCGTAGGCGAGTGCGGCAGCAGTAGGTTCATTGAGAATACGTAAACATTCCAGTCCAGCGATTTCAGCAGCATCTCTCGTCGCTTGTCTTTGTTGATCGTTAAAGTATGCGGGAACGGTAATAACTGCTTGATTGACAGGCTTATGTAAAGCTTCTTCGGCGGTCTTTTTGAGGTGTATTAGGACATGTGCGCTAACTTCTTGTGGAGTATATATTTGTCCTTGTACACGAATTCGAGCATCATTGTGGATTCCTTTTACAATTCCCCAGCTTGTTAGCTTTCGAATTCTTTGAATTTCGGGGGAGTCAAAATGTTGACCGATTAATCTCTTTGCGCTGGATATGGTGTTTTCTGGAGCATAGCTCATTTGTTGTTTTGCTCTGTATCCAACAACGGTTGTATTTCCATACCCATATGCAACGACAGAAGGATGGATCGTACGTCCTTCTTTATCAGCGATCGTTTGCACCTTGTCACCATCAAAATAGGATACGACAGAGTTTGATGTTCCGAGATCTATTCCTACCGCAAGACTCATATATTTCCTCTTATTTACACAAAACACTAGAGCCAGATACACGACAATGTATCGCACCTGTTTTTTTCATACGCGCAAATCCTTTGGCATCATCAATTTCTATCAGACATTTGGTCGACTTTTGAAATGTAAATTGAGTTTGTCCTGAGAAGGTTCTGGTTTGTCCATCTTTACATCGTGCTATTGCATCACTATTTGAGGCGACAGACAAAGAGATACGAAGTTCTTTTTGAACGGTAGCGACTGTTTGGGTTTTTGTCGTTCTTTTGGATGTCGTTTTTGTTTTTGTTTTTCTTTTTGTTTTGGAAGAGGGGGGAGTGGTTGATGTTACAATTTTTTTCTTTGTTTTGACAGGTTCTTTGATTTCTTTTTTGGGCTCTTCCTTCGGTTCTGGAGGTTCTTCTCCTCCATCTCCTGTATCTTCAATGACTTCTGGTTGTTCTTTTTTCTCTTCTTTGTCGTTTTGAATGACCTCTGTCTTTTCTTTTGGTTCAGGAGGTGAATCTTCTTCGGATAACAGGACAAAAGCACCTGCTCCTGCAATAAGAAGGAGAAATACTGCTGCTATAGCACCAAGAATAATTTTTTTGGAGCCACCACTGGGTTCTTGAAAGTTCGGTCTTTCTTCTACCGTTGGTTCTCGTGTAAAATCAGGTGTGGCATGTATGAAATCATTGGATTGTGATATCTGTGAATCTGTATTCTGTTGTTGAATATCATTGTTTTGTTGAACAGCATTGTTCTGTTGCTGGAAAGCATTGTTCTGTTGCTGGAAAGCATTGTTTTGTTGCTGGAAAGCATTGTTTTGTTGAAACGCGTTATTTTGCTGATTACTTGTTTTCCCAGCGTAGTTGAAATTATCGAATGTTTGATTTCCAGCATCCGTAGGGACTGAATTCATTGGGGTTTGAGAATTGAAGTTTTCTGGACCGTCTAAAAATTCTTGATCTCCTTGAAATCCAAATGAATCGTTTTGTCTTGGACTCGGATTTTCTTGCTGGAAGGCTTGGCGATCAGGAGCTTGATTGAATGTGGGAGGTTGTTGTGAAAAATTTTGGTTCGGTTGAGATTCTTCTTGATAAATCTTAGCAATGGCTTCTCTACTCCACAAGCCCGTAGCAGCTCCTTGAGCGCTATCGGGAACGATTTCAAGATCATCAAAGAGGTCTATTCCCTGAACAGAACTGGGACCGGCTAGTTCCTCTGTCTCTGGATCTGGTTCCAGTAGATCTTCGGTGGCAGATACATTCATAGATTCGAATTGAGCCGCAAAGAATTCATAATCTGAATTGTGACAATGTTCGACAAGACTGAGAGAGATATTGGCGATATCTAGAGCTTCTGGTCGTTCTTCTGGAGTTTCATGAACTGCGGTAACAAAAAATGTCTGAATGTTTTCAAGCCATGCTTGTTCTCCAAGCTCTTCCCATTTTAGATTTAGGAGTGCATGTACAATATGTTGTTCATATTCAGGACCCAATTGGGGCTCAAAATCTGGATTATCAGAAAGTAGTGTAAATAAGATGATTCCCAATCCATATACATCTGTTTTGGGACCTTGTGGATATCCTTCTGGAGCTTTAGTATGAGATTTTTGTCTACCAAATCCATCGATCAAAACTGCATTTTCTGTCAGATAAATATCATCGATTGATAAATCCCCATGAACGATGCCATTATTGTGTGCATCATTTACAGCATCGGCGATTCCAGCGTAAATTAACAAGTTAATTCCCAATGGAATGGGATATTGAATAATTTCGCGAAGAGGATAGCCTCGTGCAGCATTGGGGCGTCGGTGGAGTAGGCCTTCTCCTACAAGCTCTCGAACATAGTGAAAGTTTTGCATGGATTTCCTCAAAAAATGATAAAGGAGTATCAAAATTCACAATTGAGATAATCAAAACTGTGAGAATATCGACAACATGAACATTAAAATAACATATATTCCCATATTACGATATTATCTAGATACAATCTTATGCATATTTTCGATGGTGTTTTCGACAAAGCAAAAGTTCAGTGTACGTAAACATCCAAATAATTGTATTGTGAGTATATAAAAAAAGGGCTTTTAGACCCTTTTGATATCAACATATAGATTCTTTTGTAATTATTGGACGCAATTTCCATAGACAGTGTAATCAACATCAATTGTTGAACCACCTTCTGGGATATAATCAGGTTCAAATTCTACAGAGTTTGTTATTTCGTTGTATTCCCAGCCGACTGTTGTACTAATACCATTTACTTTAACTATGATGGTTTCTGGAACAGGGTATTCGTTGAGTGCAAATGAGCTCAAGTTTGCGGCAGAGCCTTCAGCGAGTGCTTCAAGATACGTACCCCAATCTTCTGTACAGATACTCAAGAACATACCTCCTGTTGCATTCGCTGCTTCGATCATCCCTTCGTATGGTTCGTTGGACCAGCTTGAGCTTGGGCTTGTACATCCTGTTCCAGGATCTCCACCGATCGCATGAATGACCACATCGTCTGGATTATTTTTTACGCTTTGGAAGAGGGTTACATAGCTTTGCCAGTAATTAGGATTGCTGCTGTATCCAGAGCTTTGCTCTTCCTCGTCAGAAATACCCACAAGTGCGAGACGAGCATCGTCTCGAATGAGACCCGCATTACAACCACTGGGGTTAAGAGCGGCACTAATGGCTTCTTCGAAGAGTGTAAA
>NYTD01000243.1 GCA_002683315.1 Deltaproteobacteria bacterium
TGGTATCGTTGCGGATATGTTTGATGTCTGTCCGGTTCTTACAGAAGCATTTTCTAGCGGAGGAACAGTCTCAAAAGTAGAAAAAAATCCTGTGACAGTAGAGTCTAACGAATCAAGGGCTTCTGGTCTACGCCTTCATGTCCCAAAAGAAGAGGAGAAAACTGTAGAGGAAGCTCCAGTAAAAGCGGAGCCGAAAAAAGAAGCAGCACCAGCTCCGAAAGAAGCGAGTCCAGTTGCTCCAGTAACTCCAGCTCCAGTAACTCCAGCTCCAGTAACCTCTGCTCCAGTAACTCCAGCTACTCCAGCAGCTGTTCCTGCAGGTGGGATTGTAGCGGCTTTTGACCCCAGTTTATTACACGGACTGGAGTTGCAGATCGCAACGTTGCATACAGAATTAGCAAATGTAAAAGCAGAATTAAAGGTTAAAAATGATATATCTGCATTAAAGTCAGACATAACGAAAGCGATTAATGATGCACAAAAAACGACAAAAACTGATATAGATCGAATGGAAAAAAATGCAAGAAGTTTTCAAGACGGTGGTTTGAAGCGCGTAGATAAGATTGAAGATGTTGTGACTACAGAGGTCCGTAAAGTACGTGAAATACTTCGAAAAGGGATTAGTAACGATACACAAGATCTTCGAGAGGGCATCAATGCGATTCGATCAACAGCAATCGCAGCAGTTGTGATCAATATTCTTGTTCTGTTCCTGCTGGGGCTAATGATGGCAACCCATTAGTTGCCATTTGATTCTATATTCATTAGGATTTTGACATGAGTTTATCTCCTGTCAAATTCGAAGATACTCTTCGATCATTATTAGAGCAGCAGGAATTCCTGCTGCTCGTTCAGGTTTCTCGAATGTGGTTGGAAGAACAATCCCTATCAGAGAAAGCTGTGATTTTGTATGCAAAAGCTCTCATTGAGCTTGGTTGTATCGAAGAAGTAGAGGCATTGCTGGAGCATAATAAGACTGTAGATTCAATCGCTGTATTGGTAGAAGCATCTTTGAAATGTGAGCAGTGGGAGAAATCTTTACTGCGTATTGAACAGTTGAAAAATATTTCCAAAAATCATCCTCGATTATCCGAGTTCTTGAGCCGAGCTCGTGTAGCAAAAGAGCAAGACCCAGAGCGTTTGATCCGATCTCCTTTGCTGGAAAAAAGACTTAAGGGTATTGAAATTATGCTCTGTAAAGGCCTAAGGCAACAGGCTAGGGTATATCTTGAACATTGGAAGAAGGATCTTCCCAATCATACTCGTACTCATGATTTATACGCAGTTTCTCGGGGAGATCTGGATTTTGATCAAGGGTGGGATGAGCTATTACAAATTGTTTTTGATCGTATTCATGATGATGATCAGACACACAAAATCCAGATTCAAGCTTCTTCTTTATCATACACATCAGAAGAGACAGAAGATCAGACATTACTCATCACTGATCCTATATTTGAGGAAACAGAAAAAGTTGAAGAGACAGATGGTACAGACTCTATTTTATTAATTCAAGAAGGAATATGTATTGAAGAGAGTGAGTCGTTAGGGGAAGTTTCTTTAAACGATGAAAATATTGTTGTATTCCATGATCATGAATCGACAGAACCGCAGATTATTTTGCAAAAAGAAAAAGTAAAAATCATTCCGATACACAAGAAAATCAAGAAGAAGAGTTCTGCGTTCATGTGGTTGATGTTCTTTGTTGTTCTTAGTACATCGATGATAACCATGGTTTCTTGGCTACTTGAAAAAGGTCGAGAAAGTATGAAAGAGTCTTTATCTCAGGCTATTTTATCTGCAGATATGCAAGAGTTAGAGAATAGGAAAGAGATTTTATTACACAAGTTGAGAACAACTTCTTTTTTACAAGAAGAAACAAAAGATGCTCTTGGTCTGACATGTTTGGTACTATGGTATGATTTTTCACAAGCACAAACAGATTTAGAATGTGCGGAAAAGTATATACAAACAGATTATACTCGCCAGATTTATTCTGTTCTTTCAGGGTTGGCCGAAGATGACTTGGAGGAAATAGAACAAGAGCTGGTCGATATGGATATCCAAGACGATATCTCTTTTTGGGTTCTGCGTGAAGTAGAACTTCATTATGGTACACTGGAGCCAACAACACGCTTGGATACTCGTTTGGTGATTCAAGATATGCAGATGGGATTCCAAAAAGATAGTCTCAAAAAAGGGCGTTCTCCTTGGTATGAAGTAGAAGAGCTAGAATTTCGTTGGGGTGATTATTCAATTCTAGAAAAAGAAGCAAGCCTCTTGCGATTGCAAAATCCCAATATATTGGCTGTCTTGGGTTCTCAAAAGCATAGTCGTGTATTATTACTACGTTCTATTTTGGAAATGGAAACAGGAAACAAACGTCGTGCAAAGTTATATCGATTAGAAGCCTTGAAACGAGATCCTGACAATGGGCGTCTTCGATATTGGCTTGGTTGGGACTATTATGAGGAAGGAGATTTATTCAAAGCAAACGAATCTTGGAGTTCTTGTGTTCAATCAGATGTATAATGTGCGATGTCAAAAGTTATGGTCTTAATCGATATGGATCGTCTTGAAGAGGTGGACGAACTTATTTCAGAAACAGAAAGTCTGCAATTCCGACAAAGGCTACTTCATCAATGGATAGAGTGGGCCCAAAGCGATATTCCGTCTTTTGAACATCCTGTTTTTGCAGATCTTTTATACGAACAAGAGCGTTGGAGGACTGTTTTTTCTGAAGCGCAACAAGAAGTTAAGGATTGGAAAGTGAAGAAGCGCTCCTTTCAAGAAATTTCATGGAGAGGTTTGTTTTTTCTATCATTGGATATTGCGTCGAAAGATAATCAAAAAGCCCGAAAGATATTAAGTATGGCGATTCAAAAGCAAGGATCCGCAGCGTCATTTGTACGCGTGCTTGGATGGATGAATAAAAAGGATAATGTTTCACATAGTGAGTTGTGGAAATTATATTTGGGACAGAATCCAACAGGATTTGCAGCGAAGAAAGTTCGCGAGGAGACTCCGTGATAAGTATGATAATAATGGCTTGTGCATCCCAAGAGTATGTACTTCCGCATGCTGAAGTTTTTGAAGAGGATTGGGAAGGAAGTTTGTCTTTTGTTTCTTATCAAGGGAGTCAAGAAGTTTGCTCCATGCATTATTCTATGACAGGGCAGATACAAGATTGTGAGGATTGCTCTTTGGAGGTCTACTTTACTTTGGATCCCATTTCTGAACCTTGTGTGTATTCTGATTTGTCATCTCTTGGTTTTCGTGTAGATGCTGCTAGTAATTGGTTGGTACGTGAAGAGATTGGATGGGAGGAATGGGGAGAAGCATCATTTGAAGAAGGAGTTTGGTCATTCGTTTCATCCTTCCGTTTCTTTCCGTAGTGATGTTGTGCTATAATGGTATACATAGAAGAGTATGACGTACAGAAGGTGACGTATGTGGTGGTTATGGGCTTGTGGAGTCAGTGAAAAGTCTTCATCAACAATATCAGATGAAGAGTTTTATGATGAAAGCAATTGGGAAAATGGCGCAGATGAGGCAACATCAGAATTGGATGCAGAAGATATTATAGAATTTGCTTGGTGGAGTGTTCTATCTGATCTGCATTTAGAAGATGGAGTACTCAATAAAGATAAGAGTACAGCAGAGCTCGTTGTTTTTTCAGCAGATTATCTTCCTGTTTGTTCTGTTGTTTTTCAATTTGAAGAAGCTCTGCGTACCGAACCTTCGTTTGAAGAAGGCTATTTATGGTGGAGAGTTTTGCTTCGAGAGGCTTCTATAGACATGCAAAGCAATCTTTGTACGCATACAGAGCACCTTCCACATATTTTACATTTAGGTGTGGGAAGTCTTCATGTTGAAAGTTTGGCGGTATGGAATGATGTCGTTTGGGGAGAGGTCTCTCCTCCAGAGCGTGAGGATGCGATGTCTTCGTACATATCATTAGATAATGGTGATAATGTATGGGTGTATGGAGTAGCAAAGAGTGTCAATACAATTGATACGGCTGGAGTGAACATAATGTATCTTCGACCAGCGTATTTTTTCCCATTTGACCATTTTGAGGAAAACTAGATTCGGACATAATTTGTCTGTAATGAAAAAAAGTTCAACATAATTGTGAATGGTCGGCTAATTCTAATGAATAGATGTTCAGGAGAGTTTTATGTCTGTTTTTTCTTCGCAATCCCATACTAATCTGCGTGCTCCACGGCTTGAGCTTATTACAGAGGATGGTGGTTCTTATGTACAGGTGCAGAGTTGGGGAAATATTGAGGGGATTCGTTTGTTGTCTATGGATAGATTGATCGTGCATAAGTTGAACGAACTGGGTTCTAATCATGAGTATCATTTAGGAGAACTGGTCTTGCTTCGCCCCAAACAGTATGGAGGTCTTATTCTTGGAAGAGTATATGGCGAGCATATTTTGATGGAGCCTTTTGGAAAAGTTGTGTCAATGGAACGTTGGAGTATTGTGGGTGCAATTTTGGCTGTTGAGCGAGACATCGGAAATGGATCTCCATTGGCGTTGCATGCATATGTTGGTCTATATAATGCGCCCAAGCATTATGAAGCACATATTGATGAAGATAAGGTTTGTGAACCATTATATGTAGAAGAACTTTCAAAAAGGCTGCAACAAGAAAATTCTCGAGCTTCTTGTGTTATTGCTATTGAAAAGGAGATTATTTCTGTTCTTTTGGCTCAAGTACCACAAGGAAAGTTGTGGATTTCACCCAATACAGAAGAGTCTGTGCCTACATTGTATAAAGAGTGGCAAGTCGCTAGTAAACGCGCACAAAGAAAAAATTGGATGCGTCGTCATAGAAAAGATCCGGTATATCATAAACATTTACCAAATACACCAGAAGATATTCATAGAGTGCTCACTGTTTCCATAGCAAGCAAATAGTATCAGTGTTTTATTATTTTTGTGGTTCTCTCATTCCAAAAAAAGAACATGAGTTTACAAAAGAATGGTGCTTAACTTCCTGAATGGAATGATTCATACATTGTGCTATCACATCGACAATGTGTGGAAGATACATCGGCTCATTTCTTCTTTTTTTGGGTTTGGGTCTTATATCTTTGGGAAAAAGCCAGGGAGCATCGGTTTCAACCATGATTCGATTGAGAGGAATATGCTGAACGATATCTCGGAGTGATGCTCCTCTTTTGGGGTCACATATCCATCCAGTAATTCCAATGTACCAACCTCGATCCAAATAAGAGAATAATGCCTCCTTGGTATCAGTGAAACAATGAACAACAGCACGCTGTGTCGATGATGAAAGACAGTCTAAAAAATCGTCATGTGCGTCGCGTTGATGTAAAAATAGCGGCAATTGATGTTTTTCAGAGAGCTCAATATGAGCCTTAAAGCAAGAGAGTTGAGCTTCTTTTGGAGAGAAATTACGATTGTAGTCTAGTCCGCATTCTCCCACGGCACGAACAAGAGGATGATGGAGTAATTTCTCAATTTCTTCCATCACAGCAGGAGTCGCAGATTGGGCATCATGAGGATGTATTCCTGCTGTTGTACAAAACCTGTTGGGATTCTTTTCGGCCCACTCTATGGCAAATCTACTTGATTTTAGCGAACTGCCGGTCATAGATAGGTGTGTCACACCATGGTTTGATGCTCGTTCTAGTATATCAGCCCGATCGATATCAAATTGCACATTGTCTAGGTTGATACAAATATCAAAGAGGGGGTATTGTCCAGATGATGTATTGTTCATCTTCGCTCCAGCGAGATAAATGAGAGTCAAGAAGTTGTTGTATTTGAGGTTGCATAAAGAGAAGATCTTTTGGGAGAGTAAACCAAAGGATATTTTGTTCTTGAAGAGCCATGATATCGTCTTCATCAATCGTTGCCAAGTGGAGTATATCGACATCACTATAATTACTCAAAAGAGCCAATCTATTGAGAAGAGGATTATCCAGATACATTGGTGTGAGTGTATCGGATCCCTTTTCAAAGGAAGGCGGATTGATAATTTTTAGTTTATGTTGTGCACTCTCTTTGACCATCCAATTTGGACTGTGGGTACCGAGAGGTAAAAAGCAAACCGCTCCAGATTTGATTGAAGATAGGGATGTCTTCATTGGCCTACGCTCTAAGTATTGAGGGGGGAACGTAGTGATAGACAGATAGACGATCGTAGCGATACAAGCCCATCGCGTTCTCACACTGGCGAACAAAGGTAGTGGAAGTATGAGGGAGCATAGAAGTCCAAATCGATACACATTTTTTAGCTGATCAAAGCCAGGAAACCATTTCATAAGGAAAAAGTACGGGAGCGTGATATCGGACCATTTTTGCTCATAAATCCATACAGGACCAAATGCAAATATAAGCATACAGATAATGAGGGCACAAAAGGGGCGTATTTTGGGACGATAAAATGCTCCCCATATTATAGTCGGAATCCAAATATAAGACATATTCCAAATCTGCATTGGAGAAAGGGAGCCCTTTGCAGCAGAAAGGAGACGCTGTGTTGCTGTTTGTGTGGGAAGGCTATGATCTGGGCTTGCTAAGAAACGCTCGGCGTATTCTGCTGGAATTGCAGATGGAGAAACAAATGTCAGTTGGTCTATATGATATGACCCCATAGAACCGTCTTGTAATATCCAGTAGGCGGGTAGTGCCATTATGATAGCCATAGGAGCAATATTAAGTAAGGTTTGTATGGGCAACATAGAGCGTCTTTGGATACATGCACATACAGCATATATGGGAAGCAGAACAGCTGTATATAGAGCATAATACAGCTGAAAGTAGACAGAAATTCCTATTGCAATGGCTGTCTGGAATCTTCTTCGTCGTGTTGGATGACGCAGAGAATATTGAAATGATGCGAATATAAGTGGAACAATAAAGATTGTTGCTCGATCTAAGGAAAGAGAGTCCGATTCGTCTACGAGAATGGGAGACAATGCACCACAAATAGAAAAAAGAACACTGTTTATTTTGTTGATACGTATGCTTCGAGCGAGCGCATACAACGAGCCTCCCAAAATAATCCACCATAATGCCAACCCGATATTATGTGCGAGGATGGATGGTAGAATGATATTAAGAAGAATTGCGGGAAGATATCCAAGCCAAGCAGGACCAAGTCTTAGCCAGTTGACCCCCTCAGGATATTGAAATTGATACATATGAGGAGATGTTGGGTTTATCGCCGAAACAAGAGCAAGAGAGTCAATAGGGTCTGTGATGGTTCCTGCTGCTTGCATCATGGTCGTGCTTGGTGCAAATAACGCTGCGCTCATAAATGTGGGAAGGATAAATAAGCCACAAAAAATACCCAACCACCATGATTTTTTAGGACGAAACGAAAGGAGAAAGAGAAATACACATAGAAGGCTTGGAAGAAGAAATAGTGAAGAAGCCTTGGGTATCTCGCGAAGCAATGGTTGAGGAGCTTGTTCCAGAGATATTACCTCTTGGTTGGCTTGGATAATGGCTTTATAAGCCTTTTTTGATCCTTGAGAATGGATTTCCCAAGAACCTTCTCCTAATTCAAGTTGTGCGAATCCATTTTGTGATGGGGCCCATGCATAGCCTGTATTGCCCTGCCAAGCTTGTACTCCTGTTGCATCTTCGGGGGTCTTGACAAGTAGTGTTCGTGATGGTTGTTGGGGAGTGAATTTTTTTTTGGTAGAATGTATCAGCGAATAGCTTCCTTTTGGAAGATATATTGCGGGAATCGATACGGAGATCCGGTTGATATTTGGATCTAGATCTGGGATATTGTTATATCGGTGCAGGGTTTGATTATCTTGCGTCCAAAATGAAGCTCGCTCATTTTGATTGTCATCAAGAATACGAATGTGTATTCCTTTTCCCATTGTAGAGAATACATCACTCATCTTTTTTTAGAACCAAGGGATTATCTCCATAATAGATATGAACAGCGGGAAGTGTTATGCCTTGTGCGGTTACTGTTCCATATGTAATATGTCTACTGGAGAGAGAAACCATCAGACTTCCGATATTTCTTTCTATCGATGTAAGATGATCATACAGATCTTCTTGGCCAAGAATTTTATTGGGTGTAAAGAGGTATGGTGCTCCGGAGATAGAGCCTTCGATATGTGTTGGTTGCATATGTAATGTGAACTGCTCATCGTTCATATTCTGGTTGTTTAGCAGTCCCCAACTTTGTTGTATGATGGAATTATATTCGATGCCGATATGATTATCGGTTCCAAAAGCAAGAATAGTATGACGTTCATTTTTTAGGTGCGCATGACCGTGTCGTCGGAATAGAGCGCAACTTCCCTTGAGCATTCCACTTCTTCCTAATGCACTGGACCAGCCCATAATGGTTCCATTCGGTTGTAGGACTTCGAAGCTCCAATTGTCGTTATGGGTTTTCAGTGTATTATTCGAGTTGGAGAGTTGTCCCGAAACATTATATTCCTCTGAACGAATATGGATTTGCCATATATCATTTTGTATATATATACGTTGTCCCCAAAAATCAGCTCCTTCTTCATCGATTTCACTGACAGGAGGAGGGATATCTAGGTGAAAAGACATTGGTGTTCCTTGCGCGGACCATCGATTGACACGAAGATGAGCTTGGCCTTTGTAGAGTCCTGTATCTCCTTTTGTAAATCGAGCTTCAAATATTTGTCCATTGTCTAGTAGACATATCAGATCCAAACTTTCTTTGTGTGTTGGGAGTGTGCATCCAAGCCAGAAGATTAGTGTCATTGTGTCTCACGATGTATTTTTTTGTGCTTGAGAAATGATGGATTAAAGGGGTTTGGATGGGTTTTGAAATGGTTTGGGTCTATTGTAGCGCACGTGATATTTCTTCAAGCATGATAATACTTTTTATACTTCTTTTGAAGGGTTATACTGTACAGAAGTAAATGGTAATGGTACCAAAAGATATATTGTACTTTATCCTAAAAATCTATATGAGAGGACATTATGAGTAAAAATCCATCCCTTATTCTCGTAGTTGAAGACGAACCAGACATTCGAAATATGCTTGTGCTTTTGATTAAAAGTGCAGGTTTTGAAACAATCGCCGCAGCGACAGGAGAAGAGGGTCTTGAACTTGCTCGCACACACAAGCCTATTTTGATGACACTCGATAGAATGCTTCCAGGCATTGATGGAATTGAGGTTTGTAGAAGACTGCGTTTAGATGAAAGTATCTCGGATACCTATGTTCTCATGGTTACTGCGCTTGGAGAAGCGGACGATCGAATTGATGGGTTAGAAGTGGGTGCAGATGATTATCTTCCCAAACCATTTGAAAACAGAGAGATTCTGTTACGTATCCAAGCAGCTGTTCGTAGGTTGGCAAAATCTCAGCCTGTAGCATCTGGTAGTGAAGAAAGTCATGGCTTACTTCGTGTGGATAATGCGAAGCATCGTATTTGGATCGATGGAGAGGAAGTGAACATGACAATTACAGAATATAAGCTGCTCATGTATCTACTTAACAACATCGACAAACTTTGTTCTCGTGGTGATCTACTCCAAGAAGTATGGGAGCTTCCTCCTACGCTCAACACAAGAACCGTGGATACGCATATTAAACGCCTGCGGCAAAAAATGGGAAAAGCGGCCAACTATATTCAGACAGTTCGCGGTGCTGGTTATCGTCTTTCTGTGGTTGATTAATGGCAGACGCTCAGTCGAAGCTTTTGGCTGAGCTAATCAAACGTTCACCAATCGGAATCGTGGTTTGTGATCGTGACGGTTTGCTCACGTTGGTCAATGATCAGGCGAGAATGCTGTTGCCAATTGTTCCCAATCCAGAAGGAAGAAAGGCACAAGATACGATACCTATTCCTCGACTAATATCTGTTCTTTCTATGCAAGATGATACGTCAATAGAAGAGAATCTCGACGTAGGATCTCGTTTGTTGAAAATTCGTTCGGTATCGCTTGGGATACATGGTCGCTTGGCCATCTTGGAAGATATTAGCACACAACACAAAGCAGAAGATCATCGAAGAGAATTTGTGGCAAATGTCTCTCATGAATTACGAACACCAGCGACAAGCATAGCAGGCTATGCTGACTTATTGTTGAATTCAGGAATTGCGATTAGTGACGAGGCCAAAGATATGGTTCGTGTAATTCATCGTAATGCCTTGCGTCTTAACTCTTTGTTCAAAGATCTGTTGACATTGTCTAAGATTGAAGCGCAAAGTAGTGAAATGCCCAAAGAGGGATTATCGATTTATCCCATTGTTACAGAATGTATCGATAAGCAGCGCCAACGTGCTGAAGCGAGAGGTATTGGGTTTCAGCTTATGGTTCCCGAAAATCTTCGTGTGTATGCCAATCGTGATGCAATGATTCATATTGTCGGAAACCTTGTAGAAAATGCAGTAAAATACAATAGAGACGATGGTTTGGTGACAGTACGAGCGGAAAGAAGACAAGAACCGAATCAAGTTCTTCTTGAAGTAATTGACTTGGGTATTGGGATGGCCCCTTCTCATCTCGATCGTATATTTGAGCGTTTTTTTCGTGTCGATAAAGGACGAACTCAAAAAGTAGGAGGCACAGGACTTGGACTCTCTATTGTGAAGCGATTGGTTGATCGCATGGAAGCAAAGATAGAAGTTCGATCTCGTGTGAATAGAGGAAGTATTTTTCGCTTGTGGTTGGACCCTGAACAAGAGTCTTCCGCAAATAATTTTGCGACGGAGTAGTTTGTATGATGTATCACTTTGCGTCATAAAATAGAGTCATAGATATGTTTGAGATAATAACTTCTTCTTTGGTTTTGCTTGGCGCCGCGGTGTATGATTATAAGAAGCGTCGTTTCTCTTCTCCTGAAGACCGCTATATGGAGCTATATGGTCGAGATGAATGGGAAAGCAATGATATGGATATGTATCTGCGCTTTGATCCAGAGTGCGATGAGCAGGTCAAGGCGATATGGATTTCTCGTGTGGAAAACGAATTGAAAAATAAAGACTCTCTTCTTCATGAAACTGCAGAGCTTAGTGACAAGGGGATTATTTTTCATCGTAATTCTTGTTCATCCAAAGAATTACTAACTCCACGTCAAGGTATTTACTTTGATATGTCGAAAAGAGGGGAAATTCACATCATATGGAATCACATGCAAATGGATGGTGTGGGTTTATGGAATACGACACGTCTCCTCTATGATGAAAATCCTCCATTGATTCCGTATCGTGATATAAAGCCGCCTCCACCAATTCTCCCTGAGATTCTTTCACTCCCAAAGGTGGCCGGCCAAGCGATGAAGCGTGGATCGTTGTATCATGCTGTTTCAGATACTCTTTGTACAGGACAATCTTTTTGGGATACGCAGGTGATTCGTCAGTACAAGCAAGAGTGGGGTATTCCTTATAATCTACTTACGTCTGCTATTGTGGCACATGGGATTTTTACCCGTCATCCAAAGACGAAAAAATTAAACCTTGGACTCACAGTTTTTTTTCCATTTCTCAAGGGTCGAAACCGATACGGTGTGATTATTGTTCGGGTGAAGCGAGGAAGTGTACGTGATATTGCAAAACAGTTACACAAAAAAATCCCCAAACCATTGGTCATGTGGGGAAATGCTGCAACACAGGCATATGCTATGGAACGTGTCCCTGATTCCATGTTTTTACGTTTGATGCGTTATTATAGAAAACAGATCGATGTATTGATTAGCAATGTTCCTGTCGGGAAAAAAGCCATTTCTATTGATGGAGTTCCGGTGCAAGTATATTGTCATACCAGAGGATTAAGTCTTCCATACTACTTTCTATTGATGGGAACACGAGATGATATTCATTGCTCGTACTCCTCTCTTTTTGCCCAAAAGGAAGAATTTTTCACATCCCTACCCATCTGAGTTCTATTTTCTAATTAGCCAGACATGCTCTTTTGACCAAGCAACACCGCGAGAGCTAAGACTGGGTTCCTCTTTGGGGGTCTTGTGAATTTCTTTTAGTAGCTCTACAGAAGAGGCCCGAGCAAATAGTTTTGGAACATCATTTTGTCGGACAGCAAAGGGAGGTCCTTTCTCTTGTGACCGAGGCAGATCATAGGTGATCAGCAAAAGAGTTCCTTCATCTTTGAGAAGAGTGAGTAGATGACGGGCATATTGTGCGCGAATGTGTGTGGGTAGAGCAACAAGAGCTGCACGGTCAAATATTCCATCAATTGTTGGGATAGTTGGGGGCTGAATGGCAAAGATATTTTGATTGATAATTGTGATTTGCTCATACCAAAATCGATCTTTCTTTTTGGTGGGTACCACGCCCCACTCTTGAAAAAAATCGTCGATGGCTTTTGGAATGAGCTCTACTCCAATCACACAATGATTTCTTTGGTGTAAGAAGTGCATATCCAGCGTCTTGCCACATAGTGGAACCAAAATGGTTCGCTCCTCGTCAAGAATATGAGCATACTGTAGGAGACTTGGACTGGTTTGAGCTTGATGAAATCCGATTTTTTCATTCTTCCAGTTTTTGTTCCAGTTTGTTTTTTGTTCGGGGATGGTCATAGGTGCCTCATGGTTTGGGAAGTCCCAAAGAAAATGTGCTTGGATATGAAGGGATAATTGTTCCCAAAGTAGTTGTGTCAAGAGGGTATAGATATGCATCTTCAAGAATTATACCCTCTCCGAGATAAAGATTCATCCATTGTGCATATGTCTGAGGACTCATCTGAAGTTGCTCTTGTATGAATTCCTTATGGAGGACAACATAGGCAAAGCCCTCATTTTTGAGTGTTTGGATTTGAAGAGGATCTGGATTTTCGGTGGTAGGTAACGGAGCTTGTGTGATGGCGCGACTATAGGATACAAATGACGATTTGTCTGCAATTTGTGGATACATGCTGTATCGAAAATGATCCGCGATGGGGTGATGATGGATGGTTTGATACCATAGGAACTTGCGTTGAGTATTGCTGTATAGGTTAATGGGTAGATTTAAAACACCACCACTGGGCAGATTCTTAAGTATTGAGGCGTGTTCTGTGGTGTGAAGAGGTGTACTCGTAAGGGGTATTTTATACGAAGGGTATATCCAGATTTCAATCAGAATAATAGGAAGAAACCACTCTCTACGTTTTGAATGTGCGATCCAAAATCCTGCAGATAGCGTTAAAAATAGTGATGCAGGGATGGCCATTCGATGAGGAAGTGTCATCCAATCGAGTCCTTTCGTGTTTTGAAAAAGAAAAAACCACGGTAGACGTATCTTTGTTTCTTGTGCACTAAGAATGAGATGATCGTGCCAAAAGAGAAATGGACCAAGCATGAGAATGACATACCACCATCCAAGACAAAGATAGCTTTTGGATTTGTGTTTGGTCATTAGGCTTGCAAGGCTCAAAACCATAATGATGAACCCTATATAGATAATATCTTGGAATGGAGTAGGATTTTGACCGCTCATTGGAACAAATATTTCTTTGATATCACTGAGGTATGGAGTTTGTAATGGAATAGAGCCTGCGGTTACATCATTGATTCGAACAGCAGCGTGAAGGCTTGTCCAGATTGAATATGCCACAGGAGCAAAGAGAATCCCGCCGAACACAACGGAGGCTAGTATGATGATTCGATTACGCCAAGTATGCTTCCTTATCAAAGGAAGTGTAGCCAGTCCTGCAAAAACCATTGCAATTCCCCAATATTGATTGGAAACCAGAAGCGCAAAAAGAGCGATGGAGGACCATAAAGAACGATACAGAGAA
>NYTD01000244.1 GCA_002683315.1 Deltaproteobacteria bacterium
ATACTACGAGAAAATTCTTGTTGTCTTATTTGCTCCTCTGTTTACGATGAGCTTACGGTATTTTTGTTCTACCGAGAACATCACATCTCCATCAGAGGTTAATTTGATATAGTTTGCTTTTTGATGTGTAATCAGTGAGGTTTCAATACTCTGTGCTTTCTTAAGAGCTTGTGTGTCAATACAATGCTGAAGCCAAAGAGCCATCATGTGACAACAGATTTCATTGTTGGTTCTTGTACAAGTACATGAGGGTCTTTGCAACCCTTTCTCTTTTGAGTATGTAAACTGTGGAGAGAAGTCGACTCCTGCGTCTTGAACAACACAGTTTACAAAGTCAATGGACTCATCCAAATTGATCTTTTTATGAACTTCTACATATCTTGCGCCTAGAATTCGATTGGATTCTTGTTCGTTTTTGGCACATGCTTCGAGTAAACGATCGATTGCAGAAGAAATATGTATTGCATCATATTGAGATGTCCCTTCTATGTTGATTGCGATCGGAGTTTGGAACAAGTGAATGAGGAGGTCTTTTGTTATATTGGTTTGAACCGCGAGTTTTTCCAATACTCCCTGAACAACAACAGTGCCTCTTTTCTCTGTTTTTCCATACAGATACGTCCACAGCTCTTCAGCAACTTCATGATCCAGATCTGTGTTTTTCAGGCCCTTTTGGGTTTTGAATTGAAGATACCGATCAATCGAGCTTCGATCTCTTCTGATGATTTCACTACATGTCGTCACAACATCTGAGAACATCCGATAGGCTCTTTTAATTTTTGAGAGGTCCAATTGGCTTTGTGTCTGAAGACCTGCGAGTAGATCTTTGATGCTGTTGACGATTTTCTCAAGAACACTTAGATCGGAGGTTCCTTTAATGAATGATTTTACGTTCATTAATGATTGGTTGATATGACTATATTCTACTTCCATTCCCTCCGGAGGAGTGAATACAAAGGACTGTGCTTTTTCTTCTTGTGCATTACGGTATACGATAGAAGACATGTCGAGATGCGGAAACAACGTTCTTTGTATTTTCTGCTTGGTAAATGGATTATAATGAACAGTTCCATTTTGGAGCTCTGCACGCAAATCGTTGCGGCTGGAAAGGTCAAAACGCGGGCTTTGGATATCCATTTCAATGCCCTTGCTCCAATTGGCCGGAGAATATCCAAGATCGGAAATCATTAGAGTGAAATCTCCACAGTCTGCTTCCCAAATGACGGGAAGAGCCGTTCCACGAACTTGGACTCGAAGAGATTGTATGCTTGGGAGTAAAGGTTCAAACATCCAGAGGAAGTCTGTTTCCCAGGTTTGAACCTGGAACGACTTTCCTTCGTATACCTCGCTTTGGCATTGAAAACGCTTTCCAAATGGTTCCACAATAATCGTTGGATGTGTTCCTGACTCAAATTGTAAAGTTAGAGAACGACGAGAAGGAGCTGTTTTATTCAAGCGTAAAAATCGAATAAGATTATATGCTTCCATTTTGTTCAATTCCAAAACAGGGAAATCTTCTGAGAAGTACGCTTGTAGTTGCAACCATGTTCTTGGCCAGTACAGTGGAATCGTTTCTTTTTTTGTATACGAACCATTCGATTTGTACCCTTCGGCAAGGTCTGGTTGTTGCCCAATGGAGATGGAGAAGTTTTCCCCGTGTACTTTTTCCAAGGAGTTCAAAAGTGCGATTGTAGTATCTATTGTGCTTGAACCTTCTGTCCAATCACTTCCTTTTTTAAATCCGTTTTTAAGATGCAATGTGGCAGACATGGTCGACTTTTTATCAAAAATTTCCCATAGGACTTCATCTGAACCAACAGTAACGGAAGCATCGGGCTGAATAAAGGATTCGGGGTCGTGTGTGGATATAAAATCCAACAGTCCTTGATGATCTTGCATTGCTGTACTTTCATCATAGCTTTGCCCCAGTTTTTCGAATGATTCAATAATCGAGGGGGATAGCTTTGGGTCTGGACGATAAGAAAACCGCTTACGCATGTGATAAAGCACACTGGTTAGTGCATCACGGATACCGATCGCTGTATGCTTAGGGAATGTTAGGGTCGCTTGTGGTGCACTTCCATGGGCTGTACATAATGATAACTGCTGGGAGTCGTCTTTTTCATACACAGAGCTAAGCCCTGCATATGTTGAGTTTCTTTCGAATTTAGAACTCATAATTGGTCTCCAAATAATATGGCTGTGAAATTATTGATTTAGTGTTTTTTTCGTGATGCAAAGGCTTCATTTCTTTTTTGTCTTTTTGCGCCTCTCGACAGAGCTTTAGAGAATGACCCCTCAAACTTGGAGTTGGCTTCTTCCAATAGAGCATTGGCTTCTTGTTTACCCAGCGATGCCAGTGAGTTTGCAGTTGCTTTTCGAACTGATTCTTGGGTTTGTGGATCCATCAAAAGAATCCGCAACGAATCGTAGTCGTGATTTCGTGCAAGATGACCGATTGCTGTAAATGAACCATTTTGTGCAGAATGTACCAGAGCTTTGCCAGAGGTCGCTCGAACAAGATACTGTGCAGTAGGATCATCTTCGATGCTCTGTGCGTCTTGTGCAGAGATGCTGTGGTTTGAAAGCAGAGCAGCAATTGCAGTACGCACTTCGCGATTATCGTGTGAGAGAAGTTTCGTAACCTGAGATACGAGAGCTGCTGTAACGGTCAAATTCTGCAGTCCCCAAGAGAGAAGTTCAGTCGAGATACCTTCAGTGGAAATAAGTTCTGCGATTTGTTGCTGGACGTCGCTCTTTCCAAAGGTGAGTAGAGAAAGCCATAGTTGAGCAGTACTGTTCAGATCACTTCCCGTATTGGCTCCTCGTTGTTTTTTCGAATATGCATCGGCCCAAGAGGCTTGTGCAGCATCGATGGCAGCGACCAACTTCTCCTTGGAGTGTTCTGTTGCAGAAAATGGTATGGCGAATGGAATAAAGTGTTCATCGATGAAGTCAAATTCTTCTTCTTCAATGCTATCCTTCACAAAATCCAAAATAAGATCAACAGGATAGGAAATATCTCGTCCCAGTTCTTTTTGTTGCTTCGCATCGATGAGCGCGTCGATGAATGCCTGGTATTCGTCATCGTTTTTCCAAGCCATATGTGCATACTTCAATAGTTCTTTTTCATCTCCGTATGTACAGACCGATGTAACGGCATCATCATTATAAAAGTTTTGATGATTGAGAAGCAAACGGTCTGCTTCAATGTTGGTTTGATCTCTACCTTTGATGATTTCGTGAACTGTATCGACCAAATAGCTATTAATTGAAAGCTCGAACTGAAGAAGAGACATCAAGAACGTTGTATTGCTCTTGTCTTCTGCAAGATTGGACAACATCAACTCTCGAACGTTGGGTGATGATTGTAGATTTTCATATTCCTCAGATATAACTGTATGTGCTTTTTCTTTGAAGAATGATAATCCTCTGGCCGCGCCGAGCTGGAGTGCGCTGGTACCAGACATGAGATTTTTTCGCAAGAGGGAAAGTACTTCGTCTGCTTTGGATGAGGAATGCATGGAGCCCAATGCACTCATTGCGGCAGAGCGAATATCTGGATGAATAGCTTGGAGTTCCTCATCTGATTTCTGCTGGAAGTATTCATCATATCCTGCAAATTTCAAGAGCAAGGATAGTATACCCTCATTGGCAATCCCACCAAGAGATTGGAACGCTTGAACTCGAAGCGGTATATTTTTCTCTGCGAGATCGGAAGCTTTGGCAACAAGGAGGATGGAGCCTTCGTCATTACCCATTTTTGCCAGGATCTTGGCAGCAAAGAATGCTCGGGCGACATCTTTGTGCTGGAGAAGCGGTGATAGATAGGTCTGTATCTTGTCTCTCATGGCATCTGAATCGATACTTGAGCGATTTGATAATCTTTTCTCAATAAGGCCTAGTGCCGCTCCAACAACATAGTTGCATTCGGTTCTGTCAGGTAGGAGCAAAAGTTTTTCAAGAGCAAAAGTTAGGATTGGCGTGTCCTTCGCTATGCTACGAGAACCGTGATCCAGCAAGGAGCGAATCTGATTCCAACGAGAATTTCGTAGCTCACGTGAGAGAAGATTCACGATGCATTGATCATTGTATCTTTTTTTCAGCCATGTTTGTTTGGCTTTCTCCGACAAGTTGTCCCAGTCACCATAAGGAGGAGCGGACTGGTATCCGGATAATGAGACGATGAGATTATAGATTTCTTGGTTGTCTCCATAATCTTTGAGTCGATCAAAAAGAGCGGGTAGGATTTGATCATCATCGATGGCTTTTAATGCTTTGCTGACAGAGGATGATACAACCGTTCCGGATGGGTCATGAAACCATCTTTCAACAAGCGTTGGAGCGACATCTTTCAGGGACGAGGGAAGGGTTCCATCTTCGCTACGATGTGCTTTGCAGATCATCTGAATGGCTGTGTACGTGTTGTTTTGCTCTACAGGGTTGGTGACCTGATGAACATTTTCAAGAAGAGTGGGCAGGATCTCGATTTGACCGTTTCGACCCAATGCAAATAATGATTTGTTGCGCAGGTTTCGGTCTGGAGAAGAAAGAGAATCATTAAGGATTTCTGTATATTGCTGAACCAGATCTGTTTGTGGATGTTCCTTAGAAGTCTCTTCTTGGACCAGACGAATCAATCGATCAATGATTTTTTCTTGAACATTACGATTTTTTGACTGGATGCATCGACGGAAGAGGGCGACACGTTTGGCATCATAGTCGTCAGCAAGAGCCTCAAAAGCAGCACGGATATCGGAATTTGTATTTGCAAAAGAGAGACTTACTGTATTCTCTTCCAATTCCTTTGCCATATTCAATGCTGTCTGATCGCTGTCAAACTGAGTTCTCCAGATGTTCCAAGAAGATGGATTCATCCGACTATTTCTCTTGTTGGTTACATCTTGAAGGATGCGGATGATTCTCTTTCTGTCGTACATCGTATATAATTGATCAAAGGCGGCTTCTGCAACTTTGTCCTTCTCTTCCAAAGCAAGACGGTGCAGTCTTTCGGTGTTGTCATCACGCAATAACAATGCAATTGCCATCTTTTGTGTCGTTAAGGACCGAGAAAGTAGACCCAACTCTACAATGTTTTGAATTCCGAGTTCTTCTTTGTTCGCCAAAAGATGTCCAAAGGAGCTGCTGGCCAAATTGCTGTCGAGTAGAAGCTGTTGAAGCAGAGAAGAAATGCTGGAATTGTGTACGAGAGACTCTTTTATTCCTTGAACATACGAATACAGAGCTTCCTTTCTCAAAGAGGCAGACTCATTGATACTTGAGGAAATATTACGATATGCACCAAATGCGAGCAGTTTGGCAACAGAGGCTTCCATCTCGATGGGGGTAGAAGCACTTGGAGAAGATGAAAGATAGCGGTCTGAGAGAATCGCCAACTCATTCATAAATCGATCATCGGAGAGCCCTTCTCTTTTGTAGCGGTATAGCAAACTTGCTGCTTGAGAGCGAATTCTCGGATCTCCGTTGGCCAATAATTGTGCAACCAAAGACCAAGAAGATAGCTCGATCTTTCTTCTTCTCTTTGACACAGGAAGTGTATTTGCAAATGAGAAGTATGCATTTAGATATTCTGCAAACGCATAATAGTTGTCTCCCAGAGATGCTTCTGACACAAGGTTGATTGTGATAGGGTTCCACTCGTTCAGCTCTCTTTGAAGCTGTGCAAGAAGTGCTTCTTCATCGGAAACGACTTCTAACAAACGCGCACTGAGGAGTACGGCAGATTTGTCTGCTGCAGTCAATGCATCTGCAAGGAACGTAAGCGTCCCTCCCTTGAACATCGCTTGTAGAACAAATGCGAGAATCAACTCTTTTGTATACGCTGATCCTTGTGCCATTGCGCGCAATACGTAGGAGTGATCTCCCAGAGCCAGCAAAAGTTCATATTGAAGAGCTTCGTTGGCTGAATCCCAAACGGCATCGAGCCCCTCGATAACACCCATTCTTGCCAAAGCGACAGCGGCTGCTTTGGCGATGGAGTCTGATGAGCCAAGAAGACTGGTAAGCAAATCGACATCTTCATTTGAATTTGGATCTGCCACCATCCCCAACGCTTCTACAGCATTTCGTCTGGCTTCCTGATCGTATGCTTCGTCTGCATTTTCGATGATGGCATGCAGCTCAGGTAGCATCTCTGTGGCTCTGAGTTCTTTTGTACTTGAAAGAGCCCAAACGATGTCATTTTTCCATTTCTTGGAGTCTTTATTGTACAATGCAGAATCAAACTCGTCTCCAGCATGATACTTCTCATCTTCTTTATTGGGAGGTGTTATCGCAAGGACCTCTTTTAGTGGAGGAATCGCTCTTTTGTCTCCTCGTTTTGATAGCGCTCGCGCAGCACGGATTCGCAAGTCGAGATGTTCGCTTTCTAAGAGAACATCAAGTCCTTTTCCACCGAGTGTAATGAGCATTGCTGCTCCTTTGGAACGTATGGAGGATTTTTTATCTTGAAGTGATTTTTTGAGAATCTCCAAACGCCATCCTTCTTCACTTGCAGAAAAGGATTGAAATACTTGATCTTGTACTTCTTCATACTCAGAGAGAATACATGATGAGAAGAATTTGGAGGCAAAAGTATTGGATTCCTCAGTGTCTTGTGGATTGCTTTTGTCTGTTGTTTTTCTTAGATTTTTCCAGTGAGATAGCGAAGCTCGGAATGCTTCGTTTCGAACGGATTGGTCTGGATCGTTGGTGATCGCAGCAACGAGTGCCGCACCGATATCCATACCGGGATTTCGGTATATGTAGCGGAATGCGGTTAAGCGAACTTTTTCATACTTGCTCTCCATCGCAAAAAAGAGAAAGGCATTTCGGTTTTGTGTATCTCTCTTGAATGAATCAATCGCAGTACGAAACCATGATACTGCTTCATTTTGCGATTCTACGGTTAATGCATTTTGTGCCAATGCTACAGCTCCAGGAGTTTTCTTGAGGAGTCTGCTTGAGATCTCTTCTCGAACGATGGAGCGAATGAGTGGGTTTGCATTGTGGGTCAGGATGGTAAGAGATTCTTGCTTTTCTCCTCCAAGTTTAAAATTCTCATGCAGGACATAGGCTCCTTTTGCAACATCATCAAAACTTTGATTGAGCAATGCTCGATTGATGAGGTCTCGTAGCTC
>NYTD01000245.1 GCA_002683315.1 Deltaproteobacteria bacterium
ATTATTACTCGTTATTTCGCTCTTCTCTCATTCTATCTTCATGCTCTTTTTTCTTTCCTGCACATCTACACCGATTACAACACATGCAATGCTCACAAAGGTAGCAACCGATCTTGCCCTTCCAGTTCCCGAACAACTTGATCCAAGTATGTCCGTGATTACATTTCAAGACAAAAGAACGCTCTCTTTACAGAGACGATATAGTGATATCGAAATCCGATTCTTTAGCGGATTGTCATTGGAACAGGCACCAACAGTTCAAGCCGCTTCACTGACCATGCATCAAATACCACTTCTCAACTATGAATTGGCCGTGAGCAAGATTCTGGTCAACCCAGAAAATGCACACATTATTTTCGCACATGTTTTAAGTGCTGAGAACATGTCCATGTCTATACTCAAAAAGAGAATCGCACAGGTCTTAGAAGAAGAAAAGTCTATACACGAACAGCCAAAAGCAGCTCTTCAGTAGACTACCGTTTTCTTGGCTCTCCATAGGCTATCAGATCCAATGTTACCCAGTAAAATCCCTGAGAATGTGCAACCTCATTAAGAGATGCGCGGATACCTTTGGAAAACAATAACGGCATATCTTCTTCTGAAAGTTCAATCCGAAGCATTTTTTTATCTTCCATCAAATGCCAACGCGCACGAAACTGCCGAACACCAATAAGGCGTAAAAAGCTCTCCACAGCCTGTACTTGCTCAACGCGCTCTTGGGTTACTCTGGTGCCAACAGAGAAGCGACTTCCCAAACATGCAAATGACGGCTTATTCCATGTAGGGAGTCCCAGCGTCTTTGCAAAAGAACGAACGAGTTTTTTATCAAACCGAGCTTCTACCAGTGGATGACGGATGGCATGCTCGTCGGCAGCTTGTAGACCAGGACGATGATCACCCAAATCATCGACAATTGTTCCATCTGCGACAAAATGATATCCTTGAACGCGAGCCGTTTTTTGCGCGAGTTCAAACAACTCGTCTTTGCAAAAGTAGCATCGGTCACCACGATTCTGCGCATAGTCTTCACGCTCCAATTCATTGGAGTCAACCAAAACATGGGGAATACCCCACTCTTTTGTAAATTTTTGTGCTTGTTCTTGTTCTTCTGGAGGAAATGTTGGAGAGATCGCTGTAAATGCGACCGCCTTGTTTCCGAGTTCTTCGTGAGCAACTTTCAATACCAAAGCTGAGTCAACTCCTCCAGAGAAAGCAACCAACACACTTTCCATCTGACGAATAATCGTGCGTAAACTGAGAATTCTAGCATCTTCCATAAACAACACTCAACATTGAATACGACAATATATCAAAGACTTGCAGAAAAAAATTCTCTTTCTTGGGCTTAACGTCACTAATTCGGCTAATAATTTGCAAAGGGGTTTCCATATGATGTGGCTTTCTATTTTCTGCTCTTCTATTTCTTATGCTCTGGAATGGCAACCAATTACACACGATGAACAAGCATTAACCGATCCACAAGAAGGATACGGCGCCATTGATATCATCGGATCTTTGGAATGGGCCATCGAAGATACAGAACTGTATATCCGATTTTCCGTAGCAGGGTCAGAATATAGCACAGATACACAATGGCGTATCCTGATGAGAGAAGAAAATACAGGAAGCATCAGCGGCTTTGTGATCACACCAGAAACATGTACGCTTGGTGATTTTGCAACGCATTTCACAAACCCAACACAGACGAGATATTCTTTTTCACAAGAAGAATATGACACACGAATTACACTTCCAACCGCAGAATCTTCACAAGTGATGATCCACACTCCACTTTGGACGATTCCTGTTGCACACCTCAAAAGTCTCTCTTTTGCTGTATTTTCATTGGATACTCAAAATCAAGACCTACTCGGTCAAGATGGAGCGATCAATCCGATCCTTTGGGGAGACCCTCTCACTTTTGATGCTGATGGGGATGGACTTCCAGAAGAATTAGAAACAATATTTTCAACCGATCCAAATGATGCAGACTCTGATGATGATGGCCTCTCTGATGGACTTGAATGGAGCTATGGGAGTGACCCACATAGCTGTGATACCGATGGAGATGGACTCTTTGATGGATTAGAGGCGGGAATTCCATCACCCACACCAGATACTGATCTTGCAGCTGAATGCTTTGTGGCTGACGCCGATCCCAGCAGCCAGACATCACCGATCCTTATTGACACCGACGGTGGTGGATCCTCAGACTTTATAGAGGACCGAAATCAAAATGGAACTGTCGACAACTGGGAAACCGATCCTACCCTTGCAGAAGACGATGATGACACCGACGAAGATGGAATTCCCGATATATTGGAAGAAGAATGCCTGCACGGCATCAGTGAAGATGCGGATGGAGATGGCTCTCTTGATATCGAAGAAGGATTCGAAGATACAGATGAAGACGGTATACCAAATTTTTGTGATGAAGATGATGATAATGATGGGATTCCAAGCTTGCAAGAAGGGTTCTCTGATATCGATGACGATGGGATTCCCAATGCATACGACACCGATGCGGATGGAGATGAAATAAACGATGCCGATGAACGGAATTGGGATGTGGATTGTGATGGAACAGAAGAATTTCTCGATTCCGATCCCGATGATGGACCATGCTCTGACTCTGATGGAGATGGACGAACCAATGATGAGGAAGAAGAATGCGGCACCGATCCTTTTGATCCTGATTCCGATAATGATGGACTTATCGATTCACAAGAAGAGTGCGGAGGAGATACACAACCATCCCAAACCGATATTCCCATCAATCGATACGAAGAAGGAGTAGAACCGCCTAAAAGTGGATGTAATCATTCCCCTGTAGCTTTTTGGTATCTATTTCTCTTTGGTGTTTTTGCTCGTAGACGATGATACAGCGTAGCTCTCTTTTTTGGTATCTTATCTTGATTGCTGCTTTTTGCGCATTCGGATTCTATGCCTTTCAATCGACCTACCTGCTCCAACAAAAACAGACCACACAGAAAGAACAACAAGCCCGTGAACATCTGGAAACGTTGGTTCAGGTATGGGAGTCGGGTGTTTTTTCAAGAGCAAACTCATGGTTTGATGAAATCGAACAAACCCAAAATTTGCAAATCCTCGAGCAAAGATGGAGACAAAGCAACTCTTGGTTTGATGCTGTATATATGTGGGATGCACAACAGTTTCTGTATCCTCAAAAAAAGACCAATGAGGTCCACGCAATACCACAACAATGCAATCCCAAAGAAAACCCATTTTTTACCCGAGACTGTGTTCCTCCATTTTCTTCGCTGGAAGAGAGCAATCGTCTTGCGAATATTATCGGTGCTGCTCTTATTGAAGACAACAAGAATAGAAAGGCAATCAAGATATTGACACAATGGAGTCCAAGTACAGATTATCTACTTGAACAAATCAATCAAACAGTAGACGCCACCATATTTATTTCTCGCGCCATTCAGGCTTTGCGTATTGAGCCCAAAAGTGTTCCTTTGGGCTCTTTTTCTGCAAATCTTCTTTCCCTAGATGTACTTGCTCTACAAGAAATACCCGATATTCAAAAACTACCGATTCAAGATGCAAATTTTCGTCTCGTACTGGAACGTCTCCAAAGAAGAATATCTGCATATACTGAGATCAATGAACATCTGAGAAAAACTGTTCTCGCAAAAGAATTAAAGGTTCATGCCGATCCATACGGCTCCAGTCCCTACCTATTTCTCACAAGAAGACAATCTTCTGGACTTTCAAGTGCCATTCAAATCGATCCTTTTCTTCTCTTAAAGGAAATGTTCCAACAAGAGACAAAAACATCCATACGACCCGTTGTTCTGGATGCACAAGGGAACCTTCTTTTGGGGCAATTTGCCCCACGCAAACAGAATGAAGAAATTTGGGTTCAGATCCCATGTGGAAGACTATTCCCTCACTTAAGAGCGGCTTATATCCGACCCAAAGAGATCCCAAATACACTCAGCACAGGAACATTATCATTATTTTTTCCTCTCATTCTGTCTGCAATTATTGCAGGTCTTGCTATTTTTGGATCTGTACAAGCCGAAAGAAAACAAATAGAATTTATAGAACGACAACAAGCCTTTGTGGCCCGTGTCACACATGAATTAAAAACCCCACTCGCTGGTATTCGACTGATGGCAGAATCATTACAACTTGGCATCGTACAAACACCCGAACAATCCTTGCAATTTGCAGAAAGGATCATCTCAGAAACAGATCGTCTAGAAAGTCGCATTGATGAAGTGCTGGAAGGAACAAGACAAGCCCAACTCAAGAAAAAAGAGATGCTCAATGGAAAGACATTGATCGAAGAATTACACAAAGAATGGAGCATTCGTTTCCATGAAGCAGGTGGAATCTTACGAATAGAACATGAAGACACCCCTGTCTTCGTAGCCGACAAAATGCTTCTCATTGATGCACTCAAGAATCTCCTCAGCAATGCAATAAAATACCGAAGAGAAGATCGACCTTTGCGTTGCATCTTAAAGGTAAGTACAAAAAAATCATGGGTAGAATTCTCTGTCTCGGACAATGGTCTGGGTGTACCTCTCGCGTATAGAAAGAGTGTTTTCCAGCGATTTGTTCGTGTAGAAGGCCCACATAGAGGCTTATCAGGAGGCCATGGTCTGGGACTTGCATTTGTAGAAGAAACAGCTCGAGCTCATAAGGGTAGTATTCGATGTATTGATGGAATATTAGGTGGTGCGCAATTTGTACTTCGACTTCCCAAACGATAGTATATTAATATAAGGGGATCTATCTATGAAACAACGCATTCTGGTTATCGAAGACGACCCAACCATTGCACTTGGTTTGGAAAACGTCCTCACCATTAGTGGGTACGAAGTTCATCATTTTCAAAAAGCAGAAGATGCCATCGCTGCCAAAGCACCTTGGGATCTGGCGCTTTTGGATGTCATGCTGCCTGGCATGAGTGGATTTGACTTTCTACAAATTCTAAAAGCACAAGCCCCCAGCAAGCCCATCATCATGCTGACGGCCAAAAATACAACCCGAGATGTTGTCACAGGTCTGGATTATGGTGCCGATGACTATGTCACCAAACCATTTCAGCTATCCGAGCTTCTTGCACGTGTTCGCGCTCGATTACGAGAAACAGAACAGCCACAAGATGATTCCATCATTACTCTTTCCGATGCCACTGTCGACATGCGACGACAAATCGTGCAACGAGATGGAGAAGAACTCCATCTCACAACCTACGAACACTCTGTTTTGCAATATTTGGTCGAACATGCTGGAACGGAGATTTCCAGACAAAAACTCTTGGAAGAAGTCTGGGGATACAGTCCCACAATGCAAACCAGAACCGTCGACAACCAAATCCTAAAGCTGCGCAAAAAAATTGAGATCAACCCATCGCGCCCCAAACATATTATTACGGTACACGGGGTTGGATATCGATTTGAACATTGATCCAGCTCGCCAAACGTGGCAATAACCTGACAGCAAAGCCACGACAAAAATCACGGCTTGTCGATGATCACGGTTCCATGTCCGCTGTTGTAGGCGCCTGTGTTGCTCTGGTTGTCTCCAGAGTTGTACGAACCACCCCCTCCACCATTGGACGAACAACAATCTTGACCAACACCACCACCCGAGTATCCACCACCGCCTCCGGATCCGGACGTGGTACAAGCTCCAGAAGCACCTCCTCCTCCTCCGAAACCACCGGACATGCTTTCACAACTGGAACCACATCCTTGGCCATTGGAACCACCATCTCCACCAAGGAATCCACCCGTAAATCCGCCGCCATGTTGTGGTTGATAGCTACAACTATTGTGAGATGCAGAGGGAGATCCTGTTAACCATCCTGCACCC
>NYTD01000246.1 GCA_002683315.1 Deltaproteobacteria bacterium
ACATGCTCTGAAGATACGGCACCATCCATACGAATATACACACGCTGGGTATCATCGTAGATCGATGAGCCTTGTACACTTGAGGTCAACCGAATGGCTACATAGGACATTGCTGCCCGCAGATTTGATTTCATCGTACACTCCCAACAAATACGTTCTTAGTCTTTTGAACTCGTAATCCAATTGAGACCAAAATCATAGGCTAGATCCATTTCCGTAGCATTTCTACCGTCTGTTTCGATCAATCCATCACGATGAAATGTAATATGACGCTCAACAGATAACGAGTCCACCTCTGGTTTCAGCGTACATAAGACACACTTTCCCTGTCCAGATTCCGAAGTTTGTTCATTTAATGGAACCTCAATTGTCGCATGCCCCGGTATTTCAATGGTCGCAACCGCATCCGTATCTGTCCAATTGGTTGCACCAGAATAGATCATTGCATAGAAGACAATCCTTCGAATATGATTAAGATTGGACATCTCCGCATACATATACTCTCCATCTTCACTTTCACCATGCCGGTCATCACCCGAATGCAAGACATATGGAGCATAATCGATCGCACCAAATTTTTTCCCTAATGGTTGGAGAATCCACTTTCCACCACTGTTGAGCTCTACAAAACATCCCAAATCAAGGTCTTGGCTTTTGTCCCAATCCAAATTCACACTGATTTGCTGACTCACTGGCTTAATGAAAAGAAGCGTCTCTCCGTTCTTCATTTTTTTATTTTCTCGCTTGACCTCTACAAATGTATCACTCGACGGAGAAGGTCCGACCTTTGCCGATTTCTTAGACGTGGCCTTCACCTCTTTTACCGTAAGCTTCTTGCCCTTCACAGTAGCGACCATGGTCGCAGATCGCAATGTTTTGGAGCGTGAGATTTCAGCATACGCAACCGCAGCCGAAACTATTCCTAAATCAGAGCGGATTTGAGACACCTTTTTCGCTGCACCAGAATGGGTATACCGCTTTTCGATCTGATACAACCCCCATGTTTTCTGAAGTTCTATGACAGCAGTATCTCCTTTTTGGGATAGAACGATGCGCTTAGAATGACCTCTATCCCCAGTAAATACACGAATTGCATCGTCTTTCACATCGGAGTAAAAACCGTCCGAGGAAAAGGTTAAATCACCTATTTTGATGGAGGAAAATCGCCCCTTCTCCAAAGCCAGTGTCTTGAAGGCCCCCTTGGCATCACTATCTCGAAAGGTACCTTCCAATATTTCTTTTTTGGCCAGGGTTTTGGGCCTTGATTTGCGTTTTTTCTTATCCCCCTCTTCGATGAGTTCATACTCTTCCACAATCCCTTGGATCTGCAGTAATCCAGAAGAGTATCCAACACGTACACTTGGAACAGCTTCTGAGATGCTTTCCGCCGATCGACTCGTATGGTCACCTTGATTTTTATCCTGCATCGAATCCCACAAACTTTGCCTCAGCTCTTCTTTTGCTGTCTCCCACTGCTTTTTTGAGGCGATCGATGTATCTAAATCAGCCAAAGAGAATTCAACAACATGCTCCCACGTCTCTATCAAAAGCTCTTTATAATCAAAAACGACGTTCAATGTGACATCAATAATACTCCCTGTCGATTTGGACTTGTATCCTTTGATCTCAACCAAGACTTCTTGTTCATTCTCGTCAAAAGCATTTTCAAAAGCAACAAGAACCTCTTTATAGGTTTCTTCTTGCATCTGTATAGGGGTTCCATCTGATAATGTTGGCATATTTTCTCCAATGCTGAATGTATACACTTATTGTACTTAACGAGATAATTATACTTTCACACTATACGTGAAGTGTTGTATCTAAAAACCTAGACTCCATGAGTAATGGCCAAGAAAAAATCATTACCCTCGCCTACCATTTTTTTGTCGTCTCAAAAAAAATATATATCTGCCGGAGTCTTTTGGTCTACAGCAAAGAGTCAACCTTCTCCAGGCAAAAATCTACACGAAAATACCCTTAAAGTATGGACTATGTATAGCTATTGAATAGAGGTACGTACCATCCCAGAAGGAACACGCATGATTGTTGCATTATCAAGAAATAAGACATGCACCCAATCCCCATGTGTTTCTATGTCCCTAAGAGAGAACCTCACTTAGAATAAAGTACACATTGTGTATTCTTAAGATCGTTCTTCAAATTTTATATCATCGACCAGAAGATGTGAGCAATAGGATTTGGTCTCCAACAATCTCGGAGTCCAATGCATACTTTAGCGCCTGTGGCCCAATACTCGCGCGACCAAAGTTTTTCAAAATCAGAATCATAGATAGATCTTTTCCCGAAAATTCAGAAAAGAAATCTGCTTTGCTATTTATCGACGTTGCCACATCGGAATGAGTTGTAAATAATTTAGAGATATTCCCTCGACCAGCATGATACGCTTGTGTCGTCATCCATGCCGCAATATCATCACGCTGTTTGTCTGAAAGATCAGATAAGACATCATAGACAAGTGTATGCAAAGCTCTGTGTGCAGATTTCAACTCAGAGAGAGCACAATCAATCTGTGCAAATCGGTGCTGATAATGCTTGGGCTCAATCCCACAAGACTTCAGTGTTTCGGGCATAATCTGAAGCATTCCTCTTGCACCAGCTATCGATGTCGCATTCTTCTTCCCACTACTCTCAATAACCAATTGACCCAACAATCGCTTGATAATGTCTTCGGGAACTTGATGACGATTTTGCTCATTCATTTGAAAAATTGCTTCTACAATACTGATGGGGCTCTCTTTTGATACATGAAACTGTTTCCATGAACCATACAATAATGACTCTTCCTCTTTTCCTGTCACCCTATGCAGCGCTTGTTCATATACATTATGCGTACAACTATAGACAAAAGGATAGCTTGTCGATCCGGCTGATGCCTGTACAATATCTGTTCTTTTTTCTTCCCATAATTTCGTTCGCATGACATTAATGGTACGCTGGGTCGTATTACGCCCTTCTTTATCTTTTGTGTCGTCGATGTATGATACCGTCGTTCCATTCACATCAATAAAAACATGACGCGAATGAACCGCACACACATCCTTCTGTTGTAAAACCACACCTCGTGATGCATACCAATTTTCAAAAATATCCTTTGTAAATAATTGAAGAGAGATATCATCAACAAGATTTCGTACACGAGAAAATGATTGTACCTCCCGTTCTTTCTCTTCTTCAAAGAAACATCCGAATATCATCAAGGCTACAATTATAGACACTACAGAACCCTTCAAAAATATAATATCATCTATAACAGATTCATAAAAACCTTGTTACTAAAGTCCTATTTATGCCTATTGGAGGACTTGTGATACCCAAAAGTGTAACACTTCGAGATCTCGGTATCTTTATCACTCAAAACAAACAGTTCAAGTCCATACTGAAACTTTTCCCCAATCAAGTTAGCTGGTCGCAATTTGGAGAAGACATACAAGTCATTGACTTATTTCGAAATACCGTTTTGGGATGTCAACCAGGTTTTTTTATCGATATAGGAGCATTTCATCCCGTAAGTTTATCCAATACATTTGCTCTATATCTGCAAGGATGGAGAGGAATCAATATCGATGCGATTCAAGAGTCCATTACATCTATTTCAAAAGTTCGAGTTGAAGACACATCCCTTTGTTGTGCTATTCGTGATTACAATGGAGAGACGGAGTTCTTCATTGGAAAGAATAGTACAGGAGAATCCAGTATTCGTGAAAACTGGGCAGCTGGGTCAAAAGAAAAAATCACGATTCCATGCCACACCTTGGATACCATACTTGAAAATCATCTCCCACAAGACACACACATCGACTTTTTAAGCATCGATGTGGAAGGAGCTGAAGAGGAAGTCTTTGCTGGATTTAGCCTTGAACAGTACATGCCCACAGTCATCGCAATAGAGATTAAAGTACAGGAGATTGAACAGATCATCAAACATCCTTTATATCAACGACTCAAAACTGCCCGCTATCAATACAAAGCACAATGCGGACCAACCTCCATCTTTGTCCATAAAGACAAGCTCGTTCATCGTACGGAGCAAGAACAATTTGAGCTCGCTTCCACAAATCCCAAATATTAAACGAAAGCATATCCATGTATATCAAAAGAATATTGTATTACATATCCAATCGATGCTTTTCCAAATATTGAATCAAGACATTTATTTCCTACACCGGTATCCACGTGCTCTGTCTATTCCTCATCACATCTCTGTCTTTCGCAGATGAAGATAATGAAACAACAGACGATTCTATTTTGATAGAGGAAGATTCTACGGTCATAGACAATCTAGGCTCCCACACACATAAAAAAATCGATGAAAATGTAGCCAAAAATGCAGATCTTGGAGATATATTACAGCAAATTCCCAGCACATTTATTCGAAGGCTTGGCGGACTAGGAGCATTTAGCACAGTTTCCATTCGAGGAAGTTCCGCACGCCAGAGCACAATGTATATAGAAGGAATTCCACTCAATCCAGAAGGGATATCCGCGATTAACCTCAGTGAACTTCCCTTACATGCTTTCCAGCAAATCGATGTGTACCGCAGTCAACCCCCATTATCATTTCAATCTGGTTCCATTGGGGGAGCGATCAATCTCATTACCCAAAAGAAAAAAGGAGCCGGTCTCATTGGCTCTGTGGGTTCCCTTGGCACGCAAAGAATACGAGGATTTATCGCTCGACCCAATACATTATTTTTTGCGGACGGATTTCACAGTTTGGCCAACTATCGTTTTTTTGATAATAACAGTACCATTTTCAACAATGAAGATGACCAATACAAAGACAGGAGAAACAACGATAAATGGCAAGGGAACACACTGCTGATGCATCAAAAGAAAAAATGGTCAATATTACACAACAGCATGTTTCGAGAAGAAGGACTACCGGGCTCTATCGACATGACCACACAAAATGTTCGTATGAAGACCCAAAATCATCTATCTTCTATCAAGTGGCATAATTCAGGTGCTCCCTTTGAACAACAAGTTTCGATATGGCACCTATTTCGAAAAGAAACTCTGGATGATCGAAATGCAGAGATATATGGCGCAGAAGTATGGAATAAATGGTCTTTTCAAAACATCGGATTCAAAGGATTTTTTCAATGGAATAATCAAAATGCCTGGCTCCCATCCATAGGAATCACACTTCGTAGAGATTCTGCGGATCAGCTCAATTTACTCAATAACAATCCATCATCTTTTGAACGCTATGTCGGAATCGTACAAATAGGAAAAAAGAGATTCTTCCTCAATAAGAGCCTGCTCATCACCGGAGCTTCACAAGGATACTTTCTGTTGAATCAGAGCCAAGATTCATGGCTTCCCAAATGGGCCATAACCGGACGTGCATCCCTCCAGTACACATCCAACTCATGGACAATATGGTCTGCGATTCAAAATGGATTTCGACCACCTGATCTAACAGAATTATTTGGAAACCGAGGAATGCAACAAGGAAATCCTGATCTTCTCCCTGAATATGCAATTACACTGGATTCAGGTCTCTCGTGGACATTGTACGATCTTCAGATCCAAAGTGCCTACTTTACGCGACATGCAAAAGATGACATCATCATGGTTCAAAATGCGCAGAAACAATCCATACCCATCAATTTTTCCAGTACACAAATCCAAGGTATAGAATTGGCTCTGCTATGGAATCCACAAGAATGGCTGAATTGGAATATCTCAGGAACATATACACACAGCGAAAATAAAAGCACATTGGAATCTCTCGCTGGAAATCAACTCCCCAATGTACCCAAATGGATGGTACAAAACCACCTAACACTCCATAATAAATCTATGTCATTCACATACAACACATTCTTCGTTGCTGGGAATCCATGGGATGCCACTAATGTATATTGGAGCCCCCAACGATTTATCCACAATGCAAACCTGCATATTCGCCCCCCCAATCCTTGGCCTACACTTTCATTAGAAATGCGGAATATAGCCAACAACATCACAGAACAAGTACCCATCGATCCATTACAACCCAATCTGGGTATTCGAACACAAGCTGTATCTGATTTTATGGGCTATCCAATCGCAGGCCGAGTATGGTTGTGCACACTATCATGGAAATCTCTTTGAATACCTGAGATCATCGTCAGAAAAACATCATTGTTACTAATTTGTCATTTGTCCTACCGCTCATCATTACGATATAGTTTCAAA
>NYTD01000247.1 GCA_002683315.1 Deltaproteobacteria bacterium
GAACAAGAAGTAACCAATGTCGGTCCTGATTTAGACGGCGATGGCATTGCCGATGCACACGATTTGGATGCAGATGGTGATGGTGTTAACGCAACCGAAGATTGTGATGACACGGATGCAAATATACTATCAAACGCAGAAGATTTGGATTGTGATGGTGTTCCTGATTCAGAAGACACAGACCAAGATGGTGATGGGATCGATGCTTCGATAGATTGTGATGACCAAAATCGAGATGCGACATCCATGGATGATGATGCGGATTGTGATGGTGTACCCACCAATGAGGATTGTGATGATAGCAATACAGAGTTGGGATCATTACACTATGACGTAGATTGCGATGGATATGTGAGCTACGAAGATTGCGATGACAGGGATCCCGATTCAACCTTGGTGGAGAATGACGTAGATTGCGATGGAATTGTAAATGAAGAAGATGTATTCCCAGAGAATGCAGAAGAAAGTACCGACAGCGATGGTGATGGCGTAGGAGACAATACTGATCTATGTGATGGTGGTGATGATTCAGTGGATGAAGATGGGAATGGAGTTCCCGATCATTGCGATGAGCCAGGTTGGTTGAATTGTTCATCAGATAGAGTGTTTGGTACGGCGGAGTATCAATTCTCGGGCACTGAAGTAAATGAAGAGGCTGGGTATTCTATCAGTTATGCAGGTGATGTTGATGGGGATGGTTTGGAAGATATACTTATCGGTACAAAAACCTATTATCTCCCAGACCCTCTGGGCAGAGTCTATCTTGTACTCGGATCATCCATGACTCCAGGAGTAGATTTTGACTTATCCAACGCGGATTACACCTTCACCTCGGAACAAGAAAATGATCAGTTGGGGCTCGTTGTGGCTGGTGTGGGTGATTATGATGGCGATGGCCAGGCTGATTTGCTGTTTGGTGCCAAAGACTATGATGGAAGTTATGGTCGAGTCTATCTGGTCTTGGGTGCTTCTTTGGGAAGCGAAAGTACGATAAGCATGGCGGATGCGGATACCAAATTCTACAGCACTCTGTCTCAAGAATATCTCGGTACAAATATTGCTGCAGCCGGCGATGTGAACGGTGATGGTTTGGCTGACATTATAATTGGCCAATCCCACAATACTCACAGAGTGTATCTGTTCTATGGGGCCTCTGTAATTCAAAATGAACGTCATGTTGAATCGGCAAATGTAACCATCAATGGACAAAATGGCTCAGGGGAAGATTTTGACGTTGCCGATGTAGATGGGGATGGACTGTCCGATCTGATAATTGGAGAACCGTATTATGGTACGAATAATCAAGGTAGAATTCACGTAATATTGGGTGCTTCCATCGGCTCTCAAACATCGATCCATATTGATGATTCAGACTATAAATTTGTAAGCGACTACGATCAATATTTGGGGCTGAAAGTATCTTCAGCTGGCGATGTGGACGGAGATGGTTTGGATGATGTGATGATGGCCAGCCACGACTCAGATATCTCTGGTGCGAATACTGGATCAACTTATATTATGTTGGGCTCCACCCTAGCCAATGCTTCTTCTTCGGAATTTGATGTTGATGATGCGGATTATAAGATTTATGGTGCAAACAATAGTGATGCCTTTGGGAGAGACATCGGTTTAGCCGGCGATATAAATGGTGATGGAATGTCTGATATCCTTGTTGCCGCCTCAGGAAGTACCTATGGAGGGCAAGGGACGGGCACAGTGTTTCTGTTCTCAGGTGCCTCTCTTCCATATTTGGCTTCGGGCAATGAAATCAATCCACTCGCAGCAGACTATCGATTTGTTGGGGATAGTAATATAGGCTCTATTGGTAGGTTACCCAAAAGATCCGGCGATTTGGACGGAGATGGCTTTGATGACGTCATGATTTCCAGTAAATATGCCAACTCATATACAGGAATGGTGAACGTATTTACCAACTGTGAATGATTGAATGAACTGAGCAAAAGAATTCGGTAGGACGAGTTTTTTCTACTTTCGAGATTCGGTATGTAGAAAATAGATTGCTCAAAATGATTGGTATGAATACTTTTGGATTATGGCGTGATTTTTTGAAGGGTGAAAAATGAAATCTGCGATAAAGCTTGAAAATTACAAAAAAAAATATGGTGATTTTACAGCTGTACATGACTTGAATCTTGAGGTGATGTCAGGAGAGATCTTTGGGTTTCTAGGTCCGAATGGTGCTGGTAAAACGACTACGATAAAAATGTTGATGGGTATTTTGTCTCCATCTTTTGGTCGGGGTACGATTTATGGTCATGATATTACGACAGAAAGGGTGTACTTAAAAAAAATTGTTGGATACTTGCCTGATAACCCCACATTTTATGACTATCTTAAGGGTGAAGAAATTCTCAGATTTGTTGGAGGAATGCATGGAATCGTTGGTGACGATTTGGATGAAAAAGTAGAAAATTGGTTTCGAGATTTTGATTTACATGAATCACGTGGAGAGTTTGCTGTAAAGTATTCTACGGGAATGAAGAAAAAGTTGGCTTTGGGGATGGCTGCCATTCACAACCCCAGACTTCTGATCTTGGACGAGCCCACTGCGGGTTTAGATCCGGTTGCTTCTCGCAAGCTTCAAAATTGGATTGTCGATTATGCGAGTCAGGGCAATACTATTTTCTTGAGCAGTCACCTGATGGATATGGTTCAAAAATTATGTCATCGTGTTGCCATCATACATGAAGGGCGTATTGCTGCAATTGGAACACCAGAAGAATTAAAAGAGAAAATTTCTTCTGGTGGAACTCTCGAGGATGTCTTTATCAAAATAGCAACCTCAAACGAGGTCCGTTCATGAAGTCTGATCATAGTCCCTCAACTATGTTGTCTACTCGGACTGCCATATGGTTGTTAATGACGCTTAACGTTCGTCGTACCATAAACAAATTTAAAGTAGGTAAAAAAAACAACCCAATTTTAAGTTTTCTGGGAATAATTTTCCTTCTTTTTATTGTCAGTGTTTTGATAGGAGATATGGTTTATTCGTTACAGAAGAAACCATTTATTGATCAGAAGAGCTTCTTTTCTCTTACCAGTCTCATATTATCGGTTTTTTTCATTAGTTCTGAATTTGCTCTACAAAATAAAGATGCGGGTACGACAGAAGAAGAAGTGCATTGGCTAATGACTCTGCCCGTTTCCATGTCAACCATATCATTGATGAAGATATCCAGAACAGCATTATTCAATGTGTCAGGTGTTCTTTTTTTGTTCCCATTAATCTCTATACAAGTGTATGCCAATGCTGGTCCTTTGTGGATTATACCTGCTTTGATGCTGATATATGTTCCATTTGTTCTATGTTTGGCAACAGTGGTTCATTTGATTGATATGATGCTTGGTTTTGTGTTTACATCAAAGACACGAAAATATTTCACTTTGCTGTTTGGATTATTGATGTTTGTATCATATTTGTCATTATACATGCTTCATAGTGCGAGCGATAGTGAAGGAATATACAAGCGCGTATTGAATATTACTCATGAACTTTCATTTTTGGATTGGATACCCATCTTTGATGTAGGTGGGTTGGCAATAACATATACCAATATACCAGCTGATATTGGAACTGTTTATGGTCTATTTCTCTTGAACTGTTTTGGAATCATTTTTATCATTGGAGTATTGATCAATCGATTCACTGCGCATGGTCTTCGAGAAAGAAGAGAATCAGATGACCGTTCTCATTCTTTGACACTCTCTCACTCTATTCGAGGTATCGTTGGAAAGGAAATCCTTCTTATAAAGCGTGAGAAAAGGTTGTGGTTTTCATTGCTACTTCCATTCCTTTTGATTGTGGTCAATCAGTATTTTTATGGGATTGAAATCAAGACGACAAACGATGCAATCCTTCAAGGTTTTTTTGTAGGACTGGTCATACCTATTTCAGCGATCCCAATTCTTGCTTTGAAGGAACGTGAAAGCATGTGGCTTGGATTTACCTTTCCTCAAAGTTTGTCGGAACAACTTTTTCGTAAGATGCTATTTTGGGCCATGATCTCAGGTGTAATATCTTTTTGTACTGTTGTTGGATATATTATTTTGTTTCAGTTTCCATTCGTTCATCTCCATAAGATCGTAATGGTGCCCATTTTCCTCATCTGCATTTCATCGGTTTTTTATGGCATACGCTTGTCAAGCCAAGATTATATGAGCAGTCTTGACTCCCAAAGGGTGGAAAAATCAGGAGTTGGTACGATTTATCTTCTTATTGGAAGTGCAGCATTGGCATTGTATATCAATGACATGGTTTTTGGCTTCATTACAGTCTTCCTTTTTGTTGTCTTTGCTCTTAGTGTTTGGCAAAGAAATACAACGAAGCTCCCTCATCTATTAGATCCAGAACATGAGCAATATTTATCGGTGTCAATCGAACACGGACTTTGTGCTGTTCTCGGTTTTTTTATGCTTCAGAATTTATTTATGACCGTAATTGGTGAGAGTGAGTCGATTCAATTTCCTAGTGTTGTAAGTTTTGCTTTGTCAGGTATCGTAGTCTATATATTGAGTTTTGTGCACTTTTGGCTAAATGGTGCCATAGACATGAAGAAAGTATTTGGATTCCAACGCCCAAGATCTTGGTTCGGAGTTGGAAAAGAGTCTATCCGTTTTGCTTCATTGTCCATTATTACTCTTTTTTTGTACAAGCTGGTGTTGGATTACTTTACAATTTTCGCTCCACCAGAAATATTAATGGCAGACAAAAATGAATATGCGATTGGCGCTATATTTTTGGCTCCAATATTTGAAGAGTTTATCTTTCGAGGGATGCTATATTCAGGATTCAGAAAAGATAGAGGAGTACTTTTTTCCATTGTCTTAAGCGCAACACTGTTTGCAATTGTTCATCCAGTATATTCTTGGCCTATTGTGTTTTTGGTGGGGGTGTGTTGTTGCTATGCGTATGAAAGAACAGAATCTTTGCTTGCTCCCATGATTGTTCACTTGCTCTATAATATTGTTGCCATTGGGTTCATGTATTTGTCATAATCTAGATTGGTTGTTCCTTTAGCAAAGTGGCAACGTGTTGAAGTTGCTGTTCCAAATAGGTTTTGGCTTTTAGAAGATCTTCTTTTCTATAATTTGTCTTTTCATTCGAAAATTCTCCCACATTGAGGGTTTCATATATTTTTTCTCGAATGCGAAATATCCGTCCAAAGTAATACCCGTTGATCTCAAGATCAAAGAAAGGATATTTTTGACTCCACAGCGGAAGTATTTCATAGATATCCTTAGGATAAATAGAAGCACCACCACGAGGAAATGGAATGTGTTTCCATTATTCTCTTGTACAATCTTGACGATGACGCATTTCATAGAAGTCAGGAATTTGCTGATGAAAGAGTTCATAAAGGTCAATAATGGCCAGTTCGATCTGTGTGTCGATTTTCGTTTGATCTCTGAGGATGGCCTCAAAAAATAATGGGGACATCATACATCCTTTTTGTTGTACGGAAAAATATATGTAACTGGCATAAGAATAATTATATCAAAAAACACTGCTACGATAAAACATTGAATCAATCGATGTCGGCATCAAAGTAGCTTCCCATAAAAGATTTATTCTCCAACTTCAAAAGAAATCTATGCACAGATGAGAATATGGAGATTTTTCTCGGAGAGCAAGATAAAACCTCAAAACGCGATATATACAAGTATTTTGAGTGTCTAATGGTCACCAAAATACTATTTTTTGTACGTTTTCACCCTTGTTTGCACGGAATTACATGATGTTCTCCTATTTTTTTGCAAGTACTTTTACGTTTTTTCTCTCTAATATGGCCTTTGCAGAACCTCCAGAAGAGATATCCAAAAAAGACTTTTCCTACAGCTTTGGAATCTTGATTGGTCAAAGTATGCTTGAACAAGGTCTGAACCATACTGATCTTGACAATAAGGCCTTTATAAAAGCTCTTCAAGCAACCCTTGAAGGGAAACAACAAAAGTGGGATGAGCAGCAAGCCCAAATGTACGTCATGATGAAAATCCAAGAAATCCAGACCAAAAAATCCAAAATGTTCGAAAAAGAGCATCAAAAGTTCTTCGACAACAACGCAAAGAAAAAGGGAATGATCTCTCTTCCTTCTGGTGTGCAATACACCATTCTTCAAGACGGAAACGGAGAATCGGTCAAACCTCAAGATACCATTCAAGTCCACTATACAGGAAGTCTCATCGACGGAACCATCTTCGACAGTTCAGTCAAACGCAATCAACCTGCCACACTCGGTGTCGATCAAGTCATTCTTGGGTGGCAAGAGATTCTCCCTATGATGAATGTCGGATCCAAATGGAAGATTTTCATTCCTCCCACACTTGGCTATGGAGCCAATGCTGCTGGTAGTATCCCTCCATACTCCATCCTCATCTTCGAAATAGAAGTTCTCGCCATTGAATAGCGACAAGGAAAAGTAGAGGATTACAATTCATTTTAACGGGTTCTTTAGAGTGTACTATAATCTCACATTCTCCTATTTTGTATACACCTTGCACAAAAATCTCATCCTTTTATCGACAAAGATTTGGAAGATGGTTGATGAACAAATTGTAGAAGAACGAATGATTTCTTTGTTTTTTGCTCTATGGAAATAGAACAATCTAAGATATCTATTTTTGACCCAAAATTCGAACAACATCGAATTGAAGAAGGTTTTGTGTTCCTAGTGTTGCACCTGTAATGTCGATTCTATAGTTTCCTTTCCCAAATGGGATACCGTATCGTAATGTAGGCATGGGACCGAGAAGTGCAAACCGAAAGAAGTGTTGTTCTGAAAATTCATAACGGAAGCCACTTTCGAAGGCGACTAGCGTATCAAAGGTTGATAGCATATACACAGGATCCTGTCTGTGCATACGGTATCCCATACCCACAACATTGATAGAAAGATCCCATTTCCATTTTCCTTTTCCTGCATCCATAGCAAGTCCCAAACGACCAGTTGTTCTTCGATCCAATTCGGTAGCCCCTTCGTGATGAGACAACATGACCGTTGGAGCCAAGCGAAAAGAAGGATTTTGAACTAAGAGATAACGAAAACTAACATTATCAAATCGTTCATTTGATTGTCCAATATAGAGTGTGGAATTGGCGTGTAGCATCCATGCATCTTTTTGCCATGTACCACCCAGTCTTATACTTGGTAGTGGACCAGCGCGAAGAGCTGCCATGCCAGAACCAGCATAAATACTCATTTCAGATGATAAAACAGCAGCATTGGGAAGGTTATATGTGGGGTTTGCGTATATGAGGGAAAAGAGCAGTGCAATCATTGAACACCTCTTGAAAACCAAAATACAACATTTCGATCGTAGGAGCCTACGAACATTTCATTGATGCCATCATGGTTGGTATCGGCGATGTGAACTCCAGCTTGCGGCATATCTTCCATGAGAACATGTTCAATAAAGGTACCTTCTTTTTGTTCCATCCAAAATATTCGTGGGTCACCATCTCCTGATATGAGGATATCCATGTCTGCATCACCATCAATATCACCGATGGAGAAGACTCCTGGTGCTGCTTGGGTTGATTCAGAAGAAGAGATAAATTGATCATAAATGGTTGTCCGAGTCCATTCCTCTGTTGGATCTTCAGTTGGTGTCAGTAGATAGAGGCCTGAAGGATTGGTATCAGGATTGTTCATCTCCGTGTTGGTGTGATTGGATAGTAGAGCGTGGTTTTGACCGTCACCAAATAAGTTTGGTGCCATCGAAACTTGTATGGAAGGACCAGAAGAATTATCGATGGTGTGTTTTTCCCATCGTTCTGAGATCGTTTCCCCCTCTTTTTGCTCTATCCATACTGCACTTTGAGCGGTGGCTGAGAAATACTCTCCACTGATAATATCGAGGTCACCATCTTGATCTACATCAAATAGCTCAGGGAGGCTTCCCATTCCTTCAAAAAGGGTTTGGGGCTCAGAAGAAAACTTCCCATCTCCCAAGCCAAGCCAATATTGAAATTGTGCATCGTCGATACCACCAAAAGGAGTAGCATATCTTTCTCCTGCTGCGAGGAGATCTTCAATTCCATCATTATCGATATCGATAAAGAGGACTTTATGATAAAAGAGCGTACTCCCTTTTGGGACAAGTACATTTTCTTCCCAACCACTATCTGTTCGAGAAAACCATGCCAATCCTCCACAGTTATCTGTCCAAGGATTGATCTCGCAAGTGAGAAAACCAAATCCAACAACGAGATCCATCGAACCATCTTGATCAACATCATGTACTACGACATCATTGGGCCATTTATACCCCATATCTTCAGATACAGGCTGTGTATATGAGGGTTCTTCTTGGATGTGATAGGCTGTGACAAACCCATTGGGTAAGGACATTCCATCAGGGCGGTTGAAATTGGTGATAATCACTTCATCATCTGGATCATCATCGATATTGTCACTGCTAATGAAAGCAGAACCACAAATACCCTCGGTAAGGGCTGTTCTTGTCCATGTCTCTCCATTGATATCAATATCTTCTTTTTCAAGATGAGAATACTCAGAAAAACAAGGATTCGTACAGCCAAAAAACATAAGTAAAAGCATAACTATCCCTTAAAATATCTATAGTTTTAGCTTTAATTTCTCATGCGTCAATTCATGTCATGTCTTTGTCACAATTACAGCTATTTGAACATGTAACTTAGATTAGGACTGTTCTTTTGATGTGATGAATAGGTGCATTTTGGCGGGTAGTTGTACACCCAAACTGCAACTCCTTTATGTTTCCAAGTGGATAGATGCACTGTGTCTCAATCGCATCATAAGGCCAAATTGATCTCAAAGAACTTATCTACGTATTCATAGATCTAGGATTTATAAAATTCCTTACTCGTATCGCCCATTAACATCAGACCACAAAAGTAGTACATATTCACCAGTCGTAGAACATAATTAGATTGTATTCGTACAGACTAAGATTGGTTATGCGAGAAAAATATTGCTTTGAATCCA
>NYTD01000248.1 GCA_002683315.1 Deltaproteobacteria bacterium
ACAACAACAACAACTTGTGTTGTGGACCGGAATATTGATGCAAGGGGTGTGGTTGCAAAGGATTTATTGTGTTGGACATGAATCTTCACATCAAAAATTATTTCCCAATCATCCAAGAGTAAATGATATCATCGGTCAATTTTTTTTATGGATTATCTTGGTGCCACTCCCCATTTTTCGAAAAATACATCGTTTTCACCATGCTTCCAATCGAAAAGATGAACACACAAGTGCGTTGGATGTTTACATCATACCCAAAGATGCTACATGGATACAGCGTTGTGTGCCTTATGTTCTGTGGTATGCCGGAATCGCTATGGGGGGATGGTTTTTGCACAGTCTCATCTCTATTTTGTTGTTTTTGTTCTTGCCCTTAAACACAGCAAAAAAAATTTCGCCAGCATTCAAAGGCTGGAGACGAAAAGACCAAGTTCTCTCGATTCTTACTTTTGTCATTCCCATCATGATTCACTGTTTATTTTGTCATTTTTGTGGATTTTCTTTGTGGTTGTGCATCTATGGCATCCCCTTTATGATTTTTGCGTTTGTCTATTCCATCCAGCTGTATGTGTATCATTACGGAACGACCATGGGTTCCAAGACCTTGTTCCATGCCAGAAGATTGACAGGCTCCAAATTCATCAGCTGGTGGTTGTTGAACCTCAATGAACATGACACCCATCACCAACGCCCCAAAATAGTATGGTATAAATTACCAACATCTGGAAAACCGCTCCCCCCTGATTTTTCGCAAAATCAAAACGTGAAAACCTTTACGCAGGGAGTATTACAACAATTCAAAGGTCCCACCATTGTAAAAATATGAATATTCGCCCCGCACAATTTTCAGACATTGAAGATATGCTTAATGTCAAAAGAACCCTTGTTTTTTCTGAGTCACAAGGAGTATCGTTCCGTGGTGGATTTCTGTTGGGTACGGATGCGCAAGGATATCGTATCCGTATTGCCCAAGGATTAACATGGGTTATCGATGATGATGGTGTAAAAGGATTCTCAATCATGCTTCCAGATCAAGCATTACGTGCTTCCGATATTTGGTCTCGGCGTAACGAAGTCCAATGGAGTATTGATCCCAATCCGGTCGAACAATCCAAGCTTGGATATTATGATCAATTGGCGGTGATTCCTGGACCGTGGAGGAGTCTTGCACCGGTCATCGCCATTGTTTCGATTATGGACTTTATGCGACAGAAGCCCGATTACGTCATTAGTAGTACTGTCATCAAACCCGTAACCAACTTGGCCGCTGTTCCGTACCTTCAGTTTTTGGGTGGAACACAGGTGGGCATCCTCGATGAAGTTGACCCTGTCGTGGGACAACTTGTTTCCGATATTTGGCTCGCTCCCCGTTCCACTATCGAGGCATTTCTAAATACACCGCCTTCTGTTGCCATTGGAAAGTATGTTCAACAAGCCAAAGAGCTTTTACACAAGTATAAAGTATGAATAGGATACAACAAAACACCGCAGATTGGAAATGGCAGCTTCGAAATCAAATTCGTACGTTGCATCAATTAGAAGCACTGTTTCCTCTTTCACACGAAGAGAAACAAGCCATCATAGAATTAGATGACTTATTTCGATTGGGCATTACTCCATACTATCTTGGTTTGATGGATCCCTCCGATCTAGATTGCCCCATCCGGCGACAAGCCATTCCTCTGTTGGCAGAGAAGTTCATCTCTCCACAAGAGATAGATGACCCTTTGGCAGAAGATAGAGATATGCCGATCAAAGGATTAACCAAGCGCTATCCCAATCGAGCATTGCTCTACCTTACGCACACTTGTGCAGTATATTGTCGGCATTGCACTCGACGACGAAAAGTGGGTGACCCAGGCAGCAACAATAAAAAAGATCAAATTACAAAGGCTGTGGAATGGTTACGACACAATCCACATATCAACGATGTTATCCTCAGTGGAGGTGACCCTCTATCTTGGTCTGATAAACGTTTGGAAGGACTTCTTTCTCAGATTCGCCCACTGGTGACTGTTTTGCGTATTGGAACTCGTCATCCAACCACGTTGCCGCAACGTATCACTCCTGAATTGAGTGCTATACTGGCAAAATACCCTCCCATTTATATTATGACACACTTTAATCATCCCAAGGAATGTACCCCAGAAGCGGCCAAAGCACTTCAAATGTTGGCAGAGGCTGGATGTGTGTTGTCCAATCAAGCTGTATTACTCAAAGGGGTCAATGATGACGCCAAAACACTGCATACTCTTCATTTGTGGCTTTTGAAAAACAGATGTCGACCCTACAGACTATATCATTGTGATTATACGGAAGGGGTTAGTCATTTTCGAGTTCCCTTTCATCGAGGGATTGGTATAATTAAGAAGCTCCGAGGGCATAGTAGTGGATTAGCACTACCCGAATACATGATAGATTTACCGGGAGGATATGGAAAAGTACGTGTGTCTGAAGGTAAGAAAAAAGGAAACCAATGGGAGTTTACCAATTGGGAGGGATACAAAATCACAATCGTCGATGAATAATGAGTGATATGTTGGAATCCAATTCCAAAGAGGAAAAATTTATGAGTGAGCCGTACAGCAAAGAAATTCATTGTGGGGGTAGTGGTGGTAAAAATGATGTCAAGAATATGATTGCTTTCGAACCAGAAGAGGTCATATATCCAATTATTAACACTCATCGCAAAGAAGAGTTTTCCTCAATTGTAACCAAAATAAAGAACAATCGTACAATCAATAATGATTTGAATATGAGTACATTTGTTCTCTATACTGTCAGAAAGCATGTTTTGTATGGAAGAGAACATCTTTCGAATTGGAAGCAATTGTTTCAAAATGGTTTTTGATATGGAAGAGTATCACTATACAAAAAAAGTTTTCTCATTTCTACTCTTTGCACATGAATTTGCCCTCAAGAGAGAACAAGATGTTCTTAACGAGTCCAAAGAAGCATATTATCAATCCAACAATCACTCTTTTATTATTGGATGCTCTGGAAAAGAGGGGGTATATATTAAAATATGGCTTCAGTCATCATGGAAAACTATTTATGCTCGTAGTTATAAAGAATCTTCTTTTGTCGAGCAGATCAAAGTAATGGAACAAGATGCTGAACGAATTCTTTTGGAAGGATAGTGCGTCGGTCCTTCAATACTCTCTCGTTTTTTTCGTGATGATTTGTCGTTGTAAGGAGAGGCTTTTCTTTTCGAAGTAAAATCAAACGATGGATTTATTGACCTCTTGCATCAAGTACCAGAACATTGGTGATTTGCATAGCCATTTCATGGTCGGCCCAATTCCATGTCACGTTATTATTCATGTCGTATTCAACTACATGTGGACCATTTCCCCAGTTACTATGACCAAGCCAGTTGCTAACCACCATATGGGTGTCATCAGATCGAGAGAACCCGCTGGACCAGTCAAGCCCAATATCAGGATGAGCACTTTCACATCCCCATGTATGGATTTCATTACCGTCACCATCAATTTGGTCTAAGCAAGCGTCATCACCCGTTGTAGCGAGCAGACTACCATCTTCCATTTCCTCTACGTTATAGCCCTTACCATCAAGTGGAATACTACGGATTTCATTTCCATCAGCAGTTACCTCCACGATACGATATGGTTCAGAGGCTGTAAAACGAAAGATTAGATCACTTGATGTACTCCCAGAAATGATACGTGCGAGACGAAGATCTCGGTACCCGGATAGGGTTATCGAATCATGTACGATGCCATCGGAGGTGTGTATATGTACGAGTACCGAATTTTCCTGTTGGGAGAATAAAGCGTATCCTGAATCCATGGGGACGACTGATTGCACGTTTTCATAGTCGTCAAATAGTAGGGTTTCATCACCATCGCTGAGATCGTGAATGGTAGCGCCATTTTGATTTGAAACCAGAACACGGTTTTGTGGAAGAAGAACGAGATCGCGTGGTTTGCTTCCGACCGAGACAGACCAACTTTGTGTACCAATTTCATCGATACGATGCAGATTCATCCTACCATTATCAAGTATCAGAAAGTCAAGTTGTCTGGGACCGTCATAGACATCTGGTATGATTTCACTACTATCTGTATTTTTGGATGAACAGGCGAACAAAAATAATGTGTAAAACCAGTTGTACATAATAAATCCAATGCGAGTTACGAAATAGATGTTAACGACTTTTTCGATATTGATCGACATGAGTCCCTGAAGAATTTTTCCATTCTAGGCATCCAGCCAGCTTCGCTCTATCTGTGCCCTAAGGACAGGTCAGAAAAGAATCTCCAAAAACTCAGTTCCATCTCTTCCAATCTCAAAAAAGAACACATGTGATCAATCATTGTAGAAGCATCCAGATATAAAGGTTCAACAGTGTTGATGGAATAGGTTTTGATTTGAATCGTTGTTTCTCACAATCCTCTAACAAACCCGGAAGAAAATACTGGTGCACAAACCACACCAACATCACATATCAACGATGGAAAACACGCAACCGTATTTTACTCCTCATCAAACAATATCACAGAGGTCTAAAACAATACTTTTTGGTTTAGAAGTGTCAGGCAAGAAAGATACACATCCAAGCAGGATCTCTGTCGCGATGAAAAATTTCAAGATGAACAGAATCGGAAATGGCACTGGATATCTCATGTTGGAAAGAATCGGAGTCCCAATAATATTTTTTCAATTATTGGTGAGAGCCAACTTGAAATATTTAGACCATAGTAGATACTGCCCTTTGCACTGTAAATAGACATATAAATGATTCCTTTATCATATTCAGTGAAGTATTTATAACGTACAAATTGTTTTGAAGTTTTAATACAATAATTCGGGCTAGCCAACGATGATAATTTTCTTTTGATTCTTATGATTCGGCTATTTTGGGTTTTTGGGATGGTGGAATTACCCTGATTTGCAGTGTGAATTGGGGGTACTTGTCATGAGATTTGGTTGCGAGAAGCATCTGGCTTTGAATCTACTGGATGGATACTTTTGAGATATGGAAAAATCGCGTCTGACTTCGCTATTCGTTGCCTATCTTCATCGCTTTTGCTCTTTGCTTTGGGAGTTGATATTGTAAGGGTACGTGAGGATGTTTATGTTTCGTTATCTCTTTTGCTTATTACTTCTATTGCTCCCTAAGAGTGTCTTTGCTAATGTCAGTTTGGCTGTTTTGGATTTTGAAGGAACGACAGAGAAATCTTCCTCTATAGCAGATTTGATTATGAAGGGGATACTAAAAAACAAACGACCAACCATCGTCATTAAAATGTCCGATGATAAAATCCACAAAATCCGAAAAGAAAAAGGAGAGAGTTCAAACAGTTGTCCGCTAGAGTGCAAGCTTACATTGGCCAAAGAACTTGAGGTTCAATACGTTTTAAACGGGCAATTACGGGTAGAGGCGGGCTTTCAAATCCTCACGGTCAAACTCTATGAAACAAAAGAAAGCAATCTCCAAATGGTGAAAACCATTGTGGGGCAAGACTTGTCCTATCAAGCGGAACGTCTGGGAACCGAGATAGTCAGATTTGGATTCCGAAAGTCCAATTTCAACGGTAAAAAATTGCTAAGGCAATTAGAAAACAAGAACAAACCAAAGCATAACTATCCAAGCAGAGTACCCTCTATTAAGATAAAACCCGAATCGGATGCTGAGATGTGTACACGAGGAGTCCCGCAACAATGCACCAAGCTTGGATCCGAAGCCCAAGATCCAAAAATAGCCATGCAATTCTATGAGAAAGGTTGTGATGGTGGGGACTCAGGAATGTGGTGCGCCGGAACTCCACCAAATGGTTGCGCTTGGGGGG
>NYTD01000249.1 GCA_002683315.1 Deltaproteobacteria bacterium
CAAAAGTAGTCCTCTCTTTTCTCGCCAACTGTGCTTATGGGATTGAAAAAACATCTGTAAAAAACACATCATACTCAATCCGTTTCAGGTAAAATCGACGGATTACTTTTGGATCAAGCGATGCACAAAGATAAGTCTCCGGATCTGTGGAAAAACACACTTCCATTCGCTCTACATCCATAAAATAATACTCTATATATTTTCCAAATATGAGACCAATAGTCGCTATATCTCGGTCCAATTCCCCAGAGCTTTCTGCACGGATACGAACATCTATTTTTTTGGGTTCATCTAGTTTTCTTCCTGTCCATTCCGTAACAGATGCTCGAATGGTAATTGATGTAATTCCATTTCTTTGAAGCTCAACATGTAAAATATCTTCCAATGAGGATTCGGGATTCAGTGGAATAATATCTTCTCCGACTTTTTCTCGTACCTCATTCTCTATTGACCACACTTTCGCATCAGATTGTGGAGCAATTTCAACTTTCGGAGGCGGCAGATATCGTTGTTCATTAAGTGAACGTACATAATTAAGTCCACCAAAAATGAACAATGAACCCAAAACAATAGGAATTGCGACCCGAACAAAAGAAAACTTTTTCGGTTCTTCGATATGCATAGGGCGCGAACGACGTGGTATATCACGTGCAAGAATCAAAGGTGGAGGCTGTAACAGATTCTCTTCTTTTGGTTTCACTTCATCCAAAGGAATCACACACACATCTTCAATAAATGGTAGTTCTTCCTGATCAATCTTGGCATTATCAAAAGAGTCTTCTAACTCGACAAGACCGATCTCTGTGATGTTTTCATCGTTCAATAAATACTGATCATCCTCTATTTTTTCTAATAGTGGTGAGGAATCAAGTATCAAATCTTCTTCTTTTGTTGGTGGAACATCTACAAAAGAAAAAGGCTCTTCTTTTATGGATTCAGTCTTTTGCTCTTCATGGGTCACATCTTGTAATGAGCTATTGAATTCCGCTAGCGGAGTAGAAAGAGATTGATCTGCCGCTTCATCCCATGCATCCCACAAAGATGCCGTAAATAAGCCACTGAGATCTGGATGCGTCTGCGCTTCAATCCATCGTCCCTGCTTGGGCTGCCATACTTGTGTTGTCGCTGTGATTACACCATCCAGCACCATTTGGCCAAAATCCTCCATCGAAATGGAGGATCCAGCTGGATTTTGCGTATCGATGAGAACCGTGTATTGCATGATTTTAATATAATGAAAGCTGCATAATATATGTCATACCTATTGGTTTCTCCCATCTACGCAAGGTAAGATTCATAAGTCAAACGAGATTCCAAGATAAAGAACTTTTCATAGTGTTCAGTACAGCCGCCTCAATTTCGAAGATTTTCGTTCACTTGTAAAACTATGTTTGTCTGTGGGAAAAGAACCATCTTGCACATCACGTACATAGGACCGAACAGATTCAAGAACATTCTCTTCTAGGGTTGCATACCGCTTAAGGAATCGAGGCTTAAATCGCAGATCAAGCCCGAGTAGATCATTACAAACAAGGACTTGGCCATCACAATGTACGCCTGCACCAATGCCAATCGTTGGGATGTGGAGTCTTTCTGAAATTCTTTTTGCCAATTCTTTGGGGACAAGTTCAAGCACCACCAATGATGCACCAGCATCTTCAAGTGCAAGAGCATCAAGGAGGAGTTTCTCTTGTGCCTCTTGCGCCTTACCTTGCACTTTGAAACCACCCAAAACATGTACAGATTGTGGTGTAAGACCGATGTGTCCCACAACAGGAATTCCCGCTTGTACTATTTTCTTTATTGTCGGTGCAACCTGTTCCCCACCTTCTAGCTTAACAGATTGTGCTTTTCCTTCTTGGATGAGCCTACCTGCATTTTGCAATGCGATCTCTGGAGAGACTTGATACGTCATGAAGGGCATATCTACCGTAAGGTGTGCATTGGATAATCCTTTTGCAACACATCGAGAATGGTACACCATGTCCTCTATCGTCACGGAAAGAGTATTATCATCTCCTTGAATAACCATCCCCAATGAGTCTCCTACCAATACCATATCAACCCCCGCTTGGTCTACAAGTCGAGCCATAGTATAGTCATAGGCAGTTACCATACTTATTTTTTGGTTGCCGGTCTTCTTTTTTTGAAGTTCCAGCACCGTAATCTGTGCCATAATTTCCTCAATGTTTGTGTGAATATCCTACAAGCCAAAAGGTCTCGTGGATGTGTGAAATTAGCATAAAGAAACCAACTGTACAAATGAAACTTCTTCAAAATGTGGTATAGCTTTTCACAGCACAACCGGAGAAAACAATGAAGATCTGTACAGATCCATCTCAAATGCAATCCATTGCACTCTCTCTACGAGAACAAGGGAAAACAATTGGTTTTGTTCCCACGATGGGATTTTTACATGAAGGTCACGCCTCACTCATTCGCATAGCAAGAAGCAAATGCGACTTCTTGATTGTATCTATCTTTGTCAACCCGTTGCAGTTTGGCGAAAATGAAGATCTCGACACCTATCCTACAGATCATGAGTCGGATGAACGATTATGTACCACCGAAGGCGTCGATCTTATTTTTCGCCCTCTGTCATTATACGATACAAACCACAACACATATGTGAATGTCAAACAGCTAACCGAACGATTGTGTGGCGCCTCTCGCCCCACTCATTTTCAAGGAGTCTGCACAGTTGTCGCGCGCCTATTTGGCTTGGTACAACCAAATATCGCGGTATTCGGAGAAAAGGACTATCAACAACTTGCTGTAATTCGACAGTTTGTACGAGATCTGGCTATGCCCATCGATATTATAGGTGCCCCACTTATTCGAGATGAAGATGGGGTCGCTCTCTCTTCACGAAATCAATATTTGAATCCGGATCAACGAATACAGGCACAAACGATTTCTCAAGCCCTATTCTCGGTGCAAGCAGAATTAAAAAAAACAGCCCTCGATGTTCATTCGATTCGGCAACTCGTTCGACAAATCCTTGATGTTGACGAACTTGACTATCTGGAATGTATTGATCCTGTTCTTTTAGTTCCTGTAACAAACATCGATAAGCCAACACGTCTTCTCATCGCCGCATGGGTAGGACAAACTCGACTTATCGACAACATTTTATTAGAACCATGAGCCAATACGATATCATATTCATGATGCTGGTAGCACTTATCGCCATCAACCAGTTCATCATTCGAAGCAAAGCATGGCATGATCGTCAATATCTATTCTGGGTACCTCAGATTATAAATATATCTGTTGGTTGTTATGCTATTATTTTTGGTCTTCCAGGAATCCCTTTGCCGATTGATGTCATAAACTGGATCGTTGGAGGGTTATTCTTGTATCATTTTGCGCAAAATCAAAGCAAACTTTCACGATACTATCGAGACTTGAAAGAAGAAGAAAGGGAACGAGCCAGAGAAGAGATATACGCACAGATAGAAAAAAACGACGAGTAGTGTTTGCTTTTCTTCCCAAAAACTCTATACATCTATCTCATGCAATTTGTACAAACATTACGTGCAAAATGTATCGTACCACCAACGAATTTATAGGAGCCATACCATGAGCGACATTGTATTCCTCTCGGGCAAAAGAACACCATTTGGAACATTTTTGGGAGCACTTTCCAAGCTCTCTGCAACAGACTTAGGAGAAATAGCCTCCAAAGCCGCCATCGAACAAGCTGGTATCTCAGCGGAAGACATCGATCATGTCATCTTTGGAAACGTTCTGCAAACTTCTGGAGACGCCATTTATTGCGCTCGGCATATTGGACTTCGTGTTGGCGCTCCCGTCACGACTCCGGCTGTTACCGTAAATCGTCTTTGCGGATCCGGATTTGAATCATTGATCCAAGCAGCACAACGACTTAAACTTGGCGAAGCAAGCATGGTACTCGCCGGCGGAGCAGAGTCAATGAGTCAAGCTCCACATATCGTCAGAGGAAGCCGAGGAGGCTTTAAACTCGGACATGCACAATTTATCGATGCATTAAAAGAATGCCTCTATGATCCCATGGCTGGATGTGAAATGGCGATTACTGCAGAGAATCTGGGAGAAAAGTACGAGATCTCTCGTGAAGATGCCGATGAGTATGGACTACGATCTCAGCTCGCATGGAAAACAGCCCATGAAAATGGATTCTACAATGATGAAATAACACCAGTAACCATCAAGGGACGTAGAGGAGATACAGTTGTATCTATCGATGAACACCCACAACTCTCTCCTTTACAACACCCTAAAGTACACGCTCGATTTGCAGATCCACAAAAAGCAATGTCTGGACTACGAGCCATCTTCAAAAAAGATGGTACGGTAACAGCCGCAAACGCATCTGGTATCAACGATGGTGCAGGTGCAATGATCATGACCACTGCTGCAATCGCAGAAGAAAAAGGTCTCAAGCCGATCGGACGACTCGTTGGGTATGGTGTGGCTGGAGTAGAACCAAAGTATATGGGAATTGGCCCTGTTGAAGCGATTAAAAATGCGCTCGCACACGCCAACCTGACCCTTGAAGACATGGATCTTGTCGAGATTAACGAAGCCTTCTCTACACAGTATGTTGCATGTGAGCGTGAACTTGGATTAAATCGAGAGATTACCAATGTCAATTCAGGTGGTGTTGCGATCGGACATCCTCTTGCTGCATCGGGAACACGAATCACAATGCATCTTCTCTATGAATTGAAGAGAAGAGGCAAACGCTATGGTGTCGGTTCAGCATGCATTGGTGGCGGCCAAGGAATTGCGGTAGTTGTTGAAGCACTGTAACATCAGCAAGATGGAGAACAATTGAACAAAGAAATCTCCATCTTGTATACTCATCAAGATTTTGTAGTCATCGATAAACCTGCGGGGATACTTGTTCATTCAAATCCACGTTTCCCCAATGAATACCCTATCCTACAACGCCTTAGAAACCAACTCGGACAACATGTCTATCCAGTTCATCGACTGGATAGACAGACGTCTGGGTGTCTAATCTTTGCACTCCAACCAGATCCGGTTTCCTATCTTTCACAGGCTCTAAGAGCAGGCACAAAAAGCTATTGGGCTTTTGTTCGAGGAGCATTCCCCTACGATGATGCCATAACGATAGAAACACCTGTCAAAACGAAGCGAGGTAATTATCTTCCCGCGAAGAGTACCGTCCGATGCATTGCCAAGTGTACAAACCCAAGAAGTTCCTTACTCTGTGTAGAGCCGGTTACCGGGCGTCATCATCAAGTACGTCGACATGTTCGAGATCTTCATCACCCGATTCTTCATGATGGTGACCATGGTGATTCTCGTGTCAACCGTATGTGGAAAAAGCAATTTGGACTTTCTCGTTTGGCATTACACTGCTATTCGATCACCCTTTATTATCAAGAAGAAGAATTTTCTTTTTTTTCTCCTCTCCATGATGATTTAGCCGCTGTTTTTTGTAAAATTCCGTTGTGGAAAGAGGCAGTAACAAAAGAAGCAAGATTGGAGATCAAAGCACTCTAGACTACTAACTTAAATTCTTAGGTTTGATCTTTGGTATACTTCTCAAAATACTAATACAGAGGTATAAATATGTCCAAGAAAGCCAAAAGTCGTGAACGAGTTGCGCGAAACTTTATTAAGACATATGGCCGTTCCCAATTTCGTCGATTACTTACAGCACTTTCTAATGGTGAAAGTGGACAAGCGATTGCAGATGAATTTAATGTTAGTCGAGAAAGAGTTCGTCAGTGGAAAAATAAGTTTGGTCAGATTATTACAACCTATCGATTACATCCTGAAATCGATCGAATTTTAAAAGATCGTTCTCCACCTGATTTTCACGAAAGTCGTAAAAAAAGCAGAGGTTCTTCATAGAGACGTTTGTCTTATAAAGAACGATTTGCATATTCTATATCCGTTTAATATGAATTATATTGATATGGAATACTTGAAACAGTACTACTCTTATATGAAATACACACAAATGTGGATATCTGTGTAGTCAAAGAGTCCCATAATGAATGCCTTCTGTAGGGAGAATGACGATGTCAACACCAAACGATGTAATCTATGACTGGAATATACAAGGAGATGTTCATTCTCCTCCTATGAAGCGCGTTGAGTTTTTTGATGAGACGTTGCGAGATGGAATCCAATGTCCATCTATCGTCGATCCTCCGATAGAAAAGAAGCTGGAAATCCTCCGTCTCTTGGATAAAATAGGAGTTGATGAAGCAGATATTGGACTTCCCGGTGCAGGTCCAAGAGCTGTTGAAGATGTAACGATTATGGTTGAAACCATCCGAGATGAAGGCTTAAACATACGTCCAGCCGCAGCTGCTCGCACACATCCCAACGACATACAGCCGATCATTGATATCACACAAAAAACAGGCGTTCCAATTGAGATATATGCTTTTCTTGGTTCTTCTCCTATTCGATTATATACAGAAGGATGGGATGAGGAGCGACTTGAAAAGCATACCCGGACAGCTGCTCGGATGGCAAAAAAGAATAATATGCCCTATTGCTTTGTGACGGAAGATACTGTTCGTTCTCACCCCAAAACCCTAGATCGGCTTTTTCGTGCTGCCATTGAAGAAGGAACCGACCGACTTTGTCTTTGTGATACAGTAGGTCACGCCACACCAGATGGAGTCTTTAACCTCATTTATTTTAGTAAAAATCTAATACGAGCAATGGGTACACAAACCAAAATTGACTGGCATGGTCATTCTGATCGAGGATTGAGTCTTGTCAATGCCCTCTATGCAATTGAAGCTGGAGCAGACCGAATTCATGGAACAATCTTGGGGATTGGAGAGCGTGTCGGCAATACCAATCTAGATTTACTTCTTGTGAATTTAAAGCTGTTGGAGATTATTGATAACGACCTAAAGGATCTTGGAGAGTTGGTAGAAAAAGTCGCCCAAGCTACATCGTGGGATATCCCAGTCAATTATCCTGTA
>NYTD01000250.1 GCA_002683315.1 Deltaproteobacteria bacterium
AGTTCCAACACAAGAGCAAATGTAAACAACAGCAGCACGGACTGCTTTTGTGAAAATCCTTTGCGTAACAAAATATGATGAATGTGATATTGATCTGCACCGAATATGGGCTTTCCCGATAAAAATCTACGTACAATGGCCATAGAAAGATCAAATATAGGCAAACCAAGAACCATAATCGCTGCAATCATGGAAAAAATCGTATAACTTTTTTGGGAAGAATGAATCGCCGTCAAAGAAAGAACAAATCCGAGCGACATACTTCCAGTGTCACCCAAAAAAACAGATGCTGGATTGAGGTTATAAACCAAGAATCCAATGGTACCTCCAACAAAAGAGATAAGCAACAGAGCTGCGAGAAGATTATCCTCCATAATGCTCATCATAAACAACGAGACACCAGCAAGTATTACAACGCTTCCAGCCAATCCATCCATACCATCAATCAAATTGATGGCATTGATCACCAATGTGACCCAAAAAACAGTGATGATAAGAGAGATCCACTCGGGAAAACAAACGACCCCAAGAAATGGAAGACTGATACAAGAGATCTTCATTCCAAAAGAAAATACAACAAGACCAGCTCCAATCTGACCCAAAAGTTTGTACCGTGCACGAATATTAAAAAGATCGTCCAATATGCCCACAACGGCAATGATGCCACCACCACAGACCAAACTCCAGATCAAGTTTGTATCTTGCAAAAACATTCGAGAAAGACGATTGGTCCAAAAAGCCATCCCCAATAAAGGAACACTAGCCGCAATTAAAATAGCAATACCCCCAATACGTGGTATTGGATCTTTGTGAATTTTTCGGTCATCAGGAATATCTACCCAATTCATCCGTATTGCAAAATCACGCAACAAAGGTGTCAAGATGAGCGAGATAATAAGACTTAATGTGCATGCGAATAAGTATGTTCTCATTTGTCTTACCTAGCCCAATTTAGAAGACTCATACTCATCTTCTGCATAGTAGCCATAGTCATTATAGTAATAATAATATCCATAGCCAGACCGTTTGATATCAAACTTATTCACAATACCTCCTATCAAATTGGCTTTTACTTGACGAAGTCGCGTTATTGCCTGCATCACCACAGGCTTTCGAGTCTGATTTGCCTCCACAACCAAAATCACACCATCTGCTATCGGAGATAGAATCATCGGATCGGCAACCGCAGTGACAGGAGGGGTATCAAAAATAACGATATCGTACTCTTGTTGTAGTTGTTCTGTTATTTCAAGCAACCTGTCAGACCCCAACAGTTCACTCGGATTGGTTGGAATTGGACCAGCAGGAATTACATCCAGGTTTGGAATATGTGATGGAATCATCACATCAAAAACCTCTTTCTCTTCCAAGAGAACCTCTGACAATCCATGTTCATCAGAAATATCAAACAATCGATGAATACTCGGACGTCGAAGATCCGCATCAATGATTACAACACGTGAACCTGACATCGCCAAAACAGCCGCAAGATTGGAAGAAGAAAATGATTTCCCCTCTCGAGGAACCGCACTGGTTATCAGCAACACTTTCGACTTTTTGGTTCCCGTCCGAAACAACACATTCGTTCGGACTGAACGCAAACTTTCAGCTACTGAAGAGCGTGGCTTTGCGTAGGTGAACAATGAACGATCTCGATTGGATGCAATATCCAACATCTCTTCTTGTGGAATCACTGGTACAACACCCAAAAGAGGCATTCCAATCATAGACTCCAAATCTTCTTTGCTCTTGACTGTATTGTCTAGGAATTCTATCAGAAATGCCAGACCCATTCCACCAATCCCACCCAAAATAATTGCCATGGCCAAGTTAAGGCTAAGACTCGGTCGAACTGGGATTGAATTTGGAACTGCTTTATCCACAAAGCGAACATTATTGGACTGCATAAACTGAGCAAGATCCACCTGAGACATACGCTCATCCAAAACCTGATAGAGTTTCTTATTCTTTTCTGCTTCCGAAGTGATAAATGCAAGCTCAATCATTTTTTGATCCAACTCTTTAACCTGTACTTGAACTTCCTCTAATTCTTGTATAAGCGTTTTTTCTTTTGCCTCTAAAACAGATAATTCTGTTCGCAGAGAAAGGATCTCCTGCTCAACCTCTGAACGAATACTTTCGGCATTAGCTGAGATCTGTTTTGCGATGCCCTGCATCTCCGGATGCTTTGTCGTATAACGTACAGACAACTTATTTTGCTCGTCTAAGAGCGTCACTCGAGCACTGAGATGTTGTTGAAGAATCAAATCCGTCTTGGAAAAGCTCTTTGCAAGAGACAACCAATCACTGGATCCAAAGATCTTTTGACGACGACGATACTCTGCACCAACTTGAACCCGCTGTACCTGAATATCTGTAAGTTCTGTCTGTAACGCCTTCATTTTATTTTGGATGTATGTACTTTGTTTTTCGATTCCAATCATGTGGTTTTCGAATTTAAACGAATGTACTTTTTCATCGGACAGATGTTTGGCCTCACGAAAGCGTTCGTGCTCTTTTTCAATACCACTGAGCGCATCTCGAACAGACTGAAGATTATTCTCAAGATTATGTTCCATATACACATTGGCTATCACATTCGCCATAACCGCAGCTTTTTCTGGATCTGGATACTCAATCTTAATATTTATAAGTGTGGTTTCTGGTCTCGGTTTTAGACTCAAAAACTGACGTAAAAAAGCAACAGGATCTCCTTGTTCATCAAAGTCTTCAAATCCATGTTCAAACTTTAGCTTATCAACAGCCTTACCCAAAATCGTATTGCTCGCCAAAATAGCAAACTGTGTTCCATAATATACACGCAAACGAGAATCTGATCCGACACCCAATTCTGTCACAGCCTCACCAGCATCTTTACCCATAATACTTGGGGCGATTGGCATAATTTCAATTACAGCCTTGGATGAATAATATCTTGTTGAGAGCATTGTTGAGATGATCGCTGTTATGATCAAAACTCCAGAGAAAGCGAGAATCACTCCCTTTCTTTTTTGAAGAATACTCAAGTACTGATAAAAAATTGATTCTGACTCACGTCCTTGTTCATCAAAAACATTTTCCATATTTACCTCTTTGCGATACATGTTGCGAAGAATAAGACGATTGAATGATTGTCTTCTCTCTTGGTACTCGCTTTATGTCACGATCCACTACCACTTCTCTTCTCCCTGCTGCACCAATTTGGTTGTCTGTTTTTGCATTTGCTACCGTTCATGAGTCGACGCAATTTATCATATCTTTAATACTATCCGCACTTTCCATCTATCTTCTTCATCAGCAAAGCAAAAAACCACCTCGTATTGTCTTTTATTCTCTCATTATATGCTGCACAATAACACTTTTCAGCCTCTTCCCTCTACCTATTTCTGTATATTCAACGTTTATGGGTGTAAAATACACACTTGCTGAGGTGGGACTTCACGAAACAAATGCACAATGGCAACCACTTGCCTTTCGTCCACGACAACATGCCACACATCTTATTCTCCTCTTTTCAACATTGTTATACGGATGGGCCTGCGGGAGTCTTTTTACACATATCCGACGATTTAAATATATGGCTCATCATGTTGTGTATTGTGCCACAGCTCTCTCCGGTCTCGCTTGGCTACAAAAATTAACAAACGCACAATCAATATACTGGATATCCAATACACCTACCTATACAAGAGAGTATTTTTTTGGAAGCTTTGTGAATCCAAATCATGCTGGAGCCTTTCTCGCATCAGTTCTCCCCTTGGCCTTATCGATGCGCGGAAACAAAAAGTATATTTTTACAGCCATACTCGCATTGAGCTTGTGGTCTACCCAAAGCCGTGGTGCCGTATTGGCTGGTGTAATCTGCACGAGTGTGTATTCTATTTATATGTTCAAATCTCACACCAAATACTTAAGTATTGGTATTTTGCTCTCTTTACTCTTCGCATCTCTACAACTAGATTTTTTTCAAAGCGAAGACGACCCATTCAGCCTAAGTCGAGTCAATGACTGGAGTTCTGAACGACTTGATATCTGGGGCGATAGTCTCAAAGCGATCATACATACTCCATGGTTCGGAACAGGATCTGGCGGTTTTGTCGATTTATATGATCAAGTCAAGAGTAATCCTCGATTCACCCAAACCCACCATAGCCATCAAGAATATATTGAACTTCTTACGACCTATGGATGGATTGGTGGAAGCATTTTTATCTTTTTATGGCTGTATACACTCTTTTGCGGATTTCGTTCCATACAAGTGCTGAAGGATATCCGAAAAATTAGATGGAGAGTTGCCGCTCTTTGTGGATTTATCTCTTATAGCTTTTGTTCTTTAATCGATTTCCCTCTACAAATTGGTGCAAATCTTATTTTGTTTATATGCTACGCATCCATTCTATTGTCATTCCAAGGTCCCAAAATACATACGCCTCGATTTATTTGGATTGTATTGGGCTCGATTCTTACAATCCTTATGTTCCTTTTTGTCGCACCCACTCCCTATCAAAACACTTCTCACTTGATTCAGCAAGCCAATACACGCAAGGAAAATCAAGAATATACCAAAGCACAAGAAAAATTGAAGCAAGCGATTCGCAGCGCTCCTTTTGCTTCTCGACCTTTACGACAATATGCACTAACAATCCGATATCAACAATCAAAAAATACGATACTCCTAGCCAAACATGCTACAAAGCTTGCTCCATTCAATTCTCTTACATGGATATCACTTGCTGAATTATACAACCTAGAAGAACAATATGAAGATAGTCTCCGTTCATGGAAAAAAGCCCTAGAATTAGATGTTCCAAATAATGATCAAGGATCACCGTATATAGAAAAAGCGCTTCGTACGCCCAAATCACTGAAAGAAACACTCTCTTTTCTCAATTTCCAAAGAGAAGATCGCATTCGAGAGATGGCACAAGTGCTATATGAACACAACCATCATGATGATGCTGAAAATTTACTACAGACACTTCCACAAGAAAATCAACAAACCAAGATTCTATTGGCTGAGCTATTCATCAAAACCAAACGGCCACAGAAAGCATGGGATATATTATCTACTCTGCCACCTAAGAATTGTACTCTTGCTCGAAACTCTGCAAAAGCACTTGTACAAATAGGTAAGAGCAAAGATGCCATTCGATACTATCGTATTGCATTGGATCATTGCGGTGCAATTGAAAGCCTCACTCGTCAAATGCTTATCGCAAGACTTTTACAAGCTGAAGAACGAGCAATTATGGAAGCAAGCATGCTACTTCGAAAGAAGACAAAAAATATTCGACTTCGAAGACTTCTACTTCATGCTCTTGCAGTACAAAAAGATTATTCTGCAATGCTTCCGCATCTAAGAAAACTTCAAGAACTGAATGTTTTAACCGATATAGAACGCGATGATATAAAACGAATCCAGTATGGTTTACCTATTATTGCTTATCCCTTGGACATACAATGACACGGCCTAATCTTTTTTTAATCGGACATCCACGTTCTGGAACAGGAACAATCGATGGCCAATTACAACAACATCCAGAAATTTATATGGCCAACAAAGAATTACATTATTTTGGCTCTGATCTTTTCTACAATTCTCCACCTCGATCGCTCGAAAACTATCTGCAATATTTTCCGGAAAAGACCACAACTACATATATAGGAGAATCTTCAACATGGTATCTTGCAAGTAAAACAGCCGCAGATGAAATATATAATTTTGCTCCATCATCCAAAATCATCTTGAGTATACGTAATCCTGTTGATTGGTTATACTCCCTACACAGTCACATGGTATATGCAGCATACGAAGATACGGTAGATTTTGCACAGGCTCTCGCAAAAGAAGAAGAAAGAGTCAAGGGTAATCTTCCGCAAAACGCATACCCTCCAATGGGTGTATGCTATAAATCACTTGTACAATACACTTCACAGATTCAGACATATTGGAATGTCTTTGGCAAAGAGAATGTACATATTATCTTGTTTGATGATCTAAAGAAAAATCCAGAAGAAACACTGAATAAAACATTACAATTCCTGAGTCTTTCACACGAATTCCCAAACAAAAAAGAAGCGCTCTCTGGATCAAAAAAACAAAAAAATTCTAATCACGGTCACCGAAGCAGCAGATTGCACCATTGGATCAAAAGTGGTCGTAGACGCGCCATACTTCACGGCACAAGAGAAGAAAAAATTCCAGGTTCTAGACTCTTTATTCGAGCGTTACATCGTTTCAATACCATCACCAAAGAGAGAGCACCCATGGATAAAAAATTAAGAAAATCACTTATCTCTGAATTTATTCCTCAAGTTGAATCTTTGGAAACCGTTTTGAACGTAGATCTTACCTCTTGGAAACATTCGTGATCATGTATATTATAGGTTATGAACTATGACAATAAACATCACCCAAAAGCGATATATGGCACTATCTGATGAAGAAAAAGAATCTATTCGTCTTCAATTGCTCGAGGAACTAACAACAGAGCATGAACAACGAGAAGAAAGAGCGCAACGAAAGCGTGATAGAAGACAATTGGGAACCATAAGACAAGAGACGTTTCGAAATCAAGAGATCAAACAGCTACAATCCAATGTCCGTAAACAATTTTATGAACACAATGGATACCGATTGGAAAAAGACCCTACAGGTCGAGATATGTGGTTATCACCTGCGGAACAAGAAAATAGGAAACGACGCGTTCAAGGAAGAAACAAAAAAAAGCATAAAGACAAAGATGCAATGATTCGACGAGAAACTATGATTTTGTATGTTGTTGTAATGGCTCTTGCTATTCTTGTTGGTCTATTTATCTCACGATAAGCACACGTGACTTCTATTAATTTTTTCTTGGATCCAATATGAATCGAATCTCTGTGATTGTTCCTACACTCAATAGAAGTGAAGAGATATCTCTTTTTGTAGATACACTGCTCAAGCAGACTATGCTGCCTGATGAACTTGTGGTTGTTGATGCTGGGCCTTCAAGTGATCTTCAGCAGAAAATCCTATCAAAACTAGAAGGGAGTGGAATTTCATTCGTATATGCTCGAGGAAAAGCTGGTACCTCTCTACAAAGAAATGTTGCTATATCCAATGCTTCTGGAGATATCCTCTTCTTCTTTGATGATGATATCCTTTTAGAGCCCACATATATTGAAGAAACCATGCCTTGCTTCTCCTTGGATTATGATCCTCCTGTTGGTGGTGTTCTTGGTACTTTTACGTCTCCATATCGACTACCTTGGACTAAGAAATTATACTTTCGTTTTTTTCGTATCGCACATACAGTTGATGGTAATGAAGCCAAAATGATGTCAAGTAGTGATATCCGATGGCTAATAAAACCATCCAAAGTTGTTCCTGTTCCTGTATGCTCGGGAGGTAGAGTAGCATTTCGAAAAGAGTGTTTTGAGAATGAACTCTGGGATGATTTTCTTCCGGGATATACAATGGGAGAAGATGTTGAGATATCATGTCGAATTGGAAAACATTGGACGTTTGTACAAACTCCCAAAGCTCTGCTATTTCATGATAAGTCCGAAAACACACGAAATAGTCGATCAGATCGCATCGCTCGTCGAGTCTTTAGCCGTTTTTATATCTTTCAAAAAAACATACCCAAAACACCACGTCATCTTCTCGGCTTTGCATGGTGGAATATTGGAATATCAATATTGTACTCTACCACCGGAACCAACAAAAAAGATGATATCCGTGGTTTAAAGCGTGGATATAAATTGTGTTGGAACTATATTCGAAAATAAGGAAAACATAATTAACTTGTACCCAATATGATGAATTCAAAATAGTCAAAACATCTAAACGAAAGAAGCCGCAGTAAAACTGCGGCTTCTTGTATAAAAAGGACGGCCGGCGCATACCTACTCTCCCACCGGGTTACCCCGGCAGTACCATCGGCGTTTAAAGGCTTAACTTC
>NYTD01000251.1 GCA_002683315.1 Deltaproteobacteria bacterium
CTGTCCATTACTTGTCCCTCTCATTGAAGAAGGATGGACCGACGACTCTGTCACGAAAGAAGTACTCTCTCGATACCTTTCTCCATTAAAAAAGGGGCCAGACACACTGATCATGGGATGTACACACTATCCACTCATTACACCTTTGATTCAAGATTTCCTTCCTCATGTCCAACTTATTAATTCTGCATACGCTACCGCAAAAATCTGTAAAAGCGAATTGGCCAAATTTTCTTTACTTCGAAAAAGCAAAGAAAGAGGAAGCTATCACCTCCTTGCAACAGACAACCTTGAAAAGTTTAGGAAGATAAGCTATTATTTCTTGGGTTCTCTCAGCACTTCTCTCGATCTGGTTGACCTAAATGAATCCGATTTTGAGCGATTTCAGCTATGATACGATTGTATAATGTAAGCAAAAACTATGGTTCTATTTATGCGCTACGAGATATTAATCTACGCGTGAGCAAAGGTGAGTTTTGTTACATCACAGGCCCTTCTGGTGCTGGAAAAACAACTCTTCTGAAATTACTGTATGGTGCAATACGTCCATCTGAGGGAAAACTCCTTGTCGGAACACACGATGTAAGTAAAATGAAAGGAAAAACACTACATCTTCTACGAAGAAATATCGGAATTGTCTTTCAAGACTTCAAGCTGATTCCCAGACGTACTGTCGCTGACAACATTGGACTTGCTCTGGAAGTTCTCGGCGTTCCACGAAATGTCATCCGAAAAAGAGTCTCTGCTGTACTCTCCATTGTTGGACTACAAGGTAGAGAAGATGTCTACCCACAATTTTTATCTGGTGGAGAACAACAGCGAGTAGCTGTTGCAAGAGCCATCATCAACGATCCTTCTATCCTTCTTGCTGATGAACCTACCGGAAATCTAGACGGTGTTATGGCGATGGAGGTGATGGAAATCCTTCAAGCCATCAACCTTAGAGGAACAACTGTTTTGGTCGCGACACACGATGCTGCTTTAATGCAACGTTTTCCCTACCGAAAACTCTGTTTTCGAAATGCACGTTTGGAAAGTTCATGAACAATTCCAATCTTGATCTTCTTCAACATATCATGCGGAGAGCTCTCCGCTCTATCTGGGAAAACCTATACCTTAATGCTGTTGCAGCAGGGGTTATAGCAGCCAGCCTTCTCCTTCTTGGTGTATATGTCAGTACATTATTGAATCTGAATTCTATCGTAGACACATGGAATAAAGATACACACATATCAGCCTATTTTGACACCGAACTCTCGGAGCAAGAAAAACTCTCAATGCGAGACCAGATCTTTGCCATGCCGCAAACAGAAGAGGTTCGTTATGTCTCTCAAGCAGATGCCCGTAATTGGCTCACGAAAAGAGTGGAAGGAATAGAAGATACATTAGAAGAACTCGGAGATGATGCTCTACCTGCATCATTAGAGATCACACTTCATCAAAACTCCTCCATCGCAAGTGAAATCGAAAAATTTGCACAAGAACTTCGAGATCAAGGATTCAACGAATTGGATTACGGTGTTGAATGGGTAGAAAAATTTAATGCATTCTTACAACTGCTTCAAATGCTTGGGGTCCTTCTCGGCGGATTGATTCTCATCGCAGCGACATTTTTGGTTACAAATACAGTTCATCTTGTTGTGTACAACCGAAGACATGAAATGGATATAGCCAAGCTTGTTGGAGCATCAAATCTATTTATTATTCTTCCCTTTCTCTTTGAAGGGGTCGTTCAAGGACTGGTCGGTTCTCTTACCGCCATCACTGGACTATGGGTTATTCATCAAACACTTGCTATTCGTTTGCAAGAAGCTCTACTTCTTGAAATCGCTGGGGAATTACACTTTTTAAACACACAGCAACTTCTTCTTCTGTCTATTGTCGGAATCTCTTTGGGATTCCTCGCAGCCTTTATCGCGTCAACTCGATTTTTGAGACAAGCTCCATGACAACACTTCTGCTGGGATTTTTCTTTCATGCTGCAATTGCACAAGACCCGGACCCTCGCCAAACACTTATTGATGCCGGTCGAGAAGAACGTTCTATTCTTGCACAAATTGAAACCATAGACAAAGAATATGCGGGTATCCAAGAAGAAAAAGAAACATTAAAAGAAGACATACAAGCCTTTGAATCGCAAAAAATAGATCAAGCAACCAAAGTAGCACAAGCGACTCTTGAATTAGAAACAAAAAAAGAAGACCTTAATAAAACCCTTCGCGTACTTTATAAGCTCCATCGAAGGGGGCTTGCTCGTGTTGTCTTCGGTGCAGAAAGCCCTATTGAACTCAGACGTCGAAGCAGCTACTTACTGTCTCTTGTTCAATTATCCACCAAAAAGCTAAATGCATACAAACAGGCTCTATCAAAACAGGAAAACGCCCAAAATCTACTTTCGCAAACCAACCAACAACTGGGGACAGCACAAGAAGAATTGCTACTCAAAGAACAAGAATTAGAAGAAAGAAAGCGATCAAAACAATCAATCCTGACAGATGTTCGTGACAAAAGAGCCAAAGCATTACAATTACTCAGCGAGATCAATCGGTCTCGCCAAAATCTACAAGAACAAATCCCTATCCCTAAAAAAGAATCCAAGATCCCCTTCTCAAACCTGTATGGGAAACTTCCGTGGCCTGTTCAAGGGACGCTTATCAAAAGATTTGGTAAACAAAAAAATAGCTCTAATCAGTTGGTTGACAACCACGGTATCGATATTGAAGCTCCCTTTGGAAGTCCTGTTCGAGCCGTTGCACAAGGGCAAGTGATTCTCGCTGAATTTATTCCAGCATATGGTATGACCATTGCAATCCAACACGGAACGCACTCAACCATTTATGCCCATCTCAACGGCCTTAATGTTCGAAAAGGGCAAAAAGTCTCACCAAGAACGATCATTGGATATGTGGGGAACACTGGTCTCACCGACACCACAAATCGATATATTCTCGGTTTTGAGATTCGTAAAAATAGAAAACCACAAGATCCTCTTCCATGGTTATCAAGACGATGAGTTGGGTACGATTAATTAGAGGAATATCGTATAGTTCTCTTGCTCTCATCGGAGGAATCACACTAGGATACTCTACTGTCCATACCGCTTGGAGCTTAGGAACAGATCCATACAAAGATTTCGATATATTTACCCACGTTTTTCATATTATTGAAAACAAACATGTAGAACAACCCTCTTCAGAACTTCTTATCCATAGTGCAATAGACGGAATGGTCGACCAATTGGATGAACACTCATGGTATATTCCTCCTGAAAAATACAAACTCGTACAAAAAGAAGCACAAGGATGGAGCGTAGGAATTGGTATTGAGATTAATTCTGAACATACGATTTTACGAGTACTTCCTTCATCTCCAGCAGCTATCGCAGGATTAATGGCCGGCGATCAAATCACACACATCGATGGAACATCTGTCCAAAGAAAGAGTGTCGTCAAAATACAGCATCTCCTAAAAGGAGAGAGAGGCAGCACAGTAACAATTCGCTATCAAAGGGCTGGAAAAGAAATTGAGCAAGAAGTAACACGAGACCATATCCTTCTAAAAAATGTAGAAGTCTTTGATCTTGGAAACAAAAATGTATATGTGCAACTCAATCGTTTTAAAAAAGGATGTGTACAAGAAATCCGAAATAAGCTCCAAGAATTGTATCCTCTCCCCACGATTAGAGGTGTGATTTTAGATCTTCGTGACAATCCTGGTGGGTTTGTAGAAGACGGAGTACGACTTGTTGACTTGTTCTTAGAGCAAGGAACCATTATCACTGTAGAAGGAAGACAAGAATCTGTAGTAGCCTCGTATGAGGCAGAAAAAAGTAGTGCCGATATTATCGAAGCAAAATTATTGGTTTTGATCAATAAAAACAGCGCTTCTGCATCAGAGATCACGGCTGGTTCACTTCAAGCACACAAACGAGCGATACTTATTGGAACAAAGAGTTTTGGTAAAGGGAGCATGCAACAAATGTTTGAATTTACAAATGGATCTGCTCTCAAGTTAACCATTTCAAGATATGTGCTTCCCAATGGATATCACGTCGATAAGAAAACACCCCTAGAGCCAGATATCTTTATTTCCAATCAACTGGAAAATCCGAAAAAAGAGCTTATTAATTCGATAAAGGCACTCAATATCCCACCAGAAAAGAAGAATTTTATCATTCAACGACTATCAATGCTCAGCAATCATAGAGCTGCAGCTCCAATACCTCGCTCTGAAGACTTTCAATATAGACTAGACAACGACCCCCAGTTAAAAGCCGCATGGAACCATCTGATCAACAGCTCCTCATCGAACGAATAGGCCGTACTCTTTTATTTTTTTGTGGTCTTGCTACAGTCATTTGGTTTATTCCTGACTGGGCCCGTGAATACCAACTTCCTGTCCAACAGCCTACAAAAGAAAATCGAAACGTCGACTTCGATCTCTTATCTATTCTCAAGCAACTGCCTGATCAACCCCTTCACGATGAAATCATCGATGGGGTTCGATTTATTCGCTACCAACTAAAAAACCCACCTCCTCAAGCACAACAGATACGTGAAATTCTCACCGAACAGTCAATTGAAAACTATCACATTATTATCGATGACATCGATCATGAAATATATATATACATTCACGGTATTCTTCATATACGGCTTCTACTTATCAAACAGCGAGTCGTTCCAGATCCCCCTAAAAATGCTACTCCGATGATCGCGATTGTGATTGGGGGACTCGGACATCAAAACAACAAAGATATCACTGAACATCCAATCCCTCTTACACTCGCCTTTTCTCCTGATGCTCCATTCTCCATTTCTCTCGCTGAACGTTCTGCACAGAACTGGCATGAGATCATCGTCGACACACGAGGACTCAATATCGTCCAACCTGAACAAATCCTTCCTTTTGCAAGCGGTACACTCTCACAAAAACCATCAAAAAAACAACATGAAAATCTAACTTCTCTGTTTCCTAGTTTTACGCAAACCAAAAACCCTCTTGCTCTTTTGACCAAAAAACACTTGGATATACCAAGTTTAATAATTCAAAGCAAACAACAGTCTATTCAAGATGGATTTTCAGGATTCCTCATAGAACATGATGATCCTGAACTCCCTATTGTCTTGGAATGGGCTAAAAAAGCACAAAAAGAAGGATTTCTTATTGTTATGGCTTCTGAATTTCGCTACCGAAATGTACATCATAAACAAGAACCGCAAGTTCCCGCAACGCACGAATAATCACACGAGGATACGCTCCTGTTTGTCTTCCTCTGATTCTTGGAACATGTTGTACTGGCAATTGAATCATCCGATGGGATGATAACTTTGTCAACAACTCTGCATTAATAGAGGCTCCTTTCGCATGTAATGTAATAGAATGGAGATGGGAAGTGCGAATCAACTTGAATGCACAGTTAATATCGCGTACAGAAAGACCAAGACTACGATTGACCAAAAACCTCCATATACGAGCATTTATAATGCGTATCCGAGGATCTTTCCGAGGAAAACGATAGCCGATAATCAAGTCATAATCATGGGTATATGTCAGAAATTCTGATAGAGCATCCAAAGGAAATTGAAGATCAGAATCACAAAAAAAAATCCATCTGCCTTTTGCATGAGAAAAACCACTACGAAGAGCAGCTCCGTACCCTTGATTTTTGGAATGTCGAACAATCTTGATTGTATCTTGAAATGGTTGTAGACGTTGCACCGTTGAATCGATGGAACCATCATCTACAACAATGATTTCAGCCGCATGTGAATCAACAAAGAACAATGCACGTTGCACTGCCTCTACAATGTTATCCTCTTCATTGTATGCTGGAAAAATAATGCTCAGTTCAAGTTGATACAACTTCACCTACCATATCATGCGCTGTGGTCTGCGTAATTTTAACATGTGCAAAGGTTCCTGCCTGTAGCTCTTCTGGAGCTTTATCTAAAAATACGACACCGTCCACATCTGGCGCTTGTAGTGATGTTCTTCCGACCTTAACAAGTTCATGCTCCTTGGAAGAACCGTCGACCAATACCTCGACAATCTCTCCTCTGTGGCGAGCCAATCTATCAGCACTAATTTGAGCCTGTACATTCATAAGCTCCTCTTGTCTGTGCATTCTGATTAGATGAGGCACTTGACCATCCATTTTTGCAGCTTCAGTTCCATCTTCTTGAGAATACGTAAAAATCCCTACACGATCAAATTGCTGTGCCTGAACAAAGTCTTTCAGAATATCGAAATCGTCTTGGGTTTCATGAGGAAATCCAACAATAAATGTTGTTCGTACTGTCACATTGGGAATCGTTGTGCGAATTCTCTCTAAAATACGCTCTTGACCTAAACGGGTAACTCCACGACGCATATGCTTGAGCATAGGACCGGAGGCATGTTGAAGAGGAAGATCAATATAGCTACACACTTTCTCTTCTTCGGCAATCACTTCCAAAAGAGAGTTGGGGATTCCGATAGGATAAGCGTAGTGAAGGCGAATCCAACGAATACCATCTATACGAGCCAAAGAACGAAGAAGTGTTCCAAGCTGACTACCATCTTTTAAATCTCTTCCATATGAAGTAGAGTCTTGGGAAACCAAATTCAACTCTACAACACCTTGGTTTGCAAGCCTTTCCGCTTCTGCTACCAACGAAGCAATCGTTCGCGAACGCTGCGTTCCTCGGAGTGTTGGAATAATACAAAATGTACAACGATGATTGCATCCCTCACTTATTTTCAGATACGCTGAATGAATCCTCCAAGAAAGAACACGAGGAGCGAATTCATCGTGGATATACATAGGCGTATCAATAAAGCTTCGAATATCCGGATTTTTCTTCGCTATCACCTCAGAGATACGATGATATTCTCCTGTACCTAAAAAAAAATCAACCTCTGGTAGTTCTCCTTCTAAACCTTGCCCATATCGTTGTACCATACATCCTGTGACAATTAGCTTTTGGCAACAGCCAACATTTTTATACTTCGCCATATCCAAAATTGTGTCGATAGACTCTTCTGTTGTAGACTGAAGAAAGCTACAAGTGTTCACAATAATTGACTCAGCATCTTCAGGAGAATCAACGAATTCAAATGGACCATCACGCAACTGACCCATCATCACCTCAGAATCAACTCTGTTCGTAGGGCACCCCAGTGATATCAAATGAATTCGTTCAGACACGTGTCTCTCCTATGGACGAATAACCTCAGCTCCTTCTGGAGGAACAAAAGAGAACAAGCCTTTATCCGTTACACTGTTTCGCTTAACATTCGAAAAGGAAAGCGAAACTGTACCAGTATCCTTACTATTGACTACAAGCTTGGTGATCAACAATTCTGTCTTGTCCATTGTAACTTCCAACTGCTCAAATGCCATTCCTTCTTTTGGAGTAACAGACAAAAGATAATCGGTCTCACTTTCTTTCTTGATTGAGATCGTATATTTTTTCTGCGCATTGGAGAAGTCGGTTAGTACATCAAATGCATCATTGGCATCATTCATATTATCCGAAATCAGCGCTTGATTATTTTGTTCATTCCAGACTGTAATTGTATTTCCATCGGTATAATAGCTCTGCACCATGGGTATTTGAAAATCCCATCGCAAAAACTTTGGTCTCATCGCATACAGATGACCACTTTGTTCTATCGGTTCAGGAAAAGCCTCATTGGTTGTTACCTGAACAAAGTCAGCTTCAAGTGAAAGTAAATCTTTATTTTTTTGTTCAATCTGTTCCAATAAGAGATTGACGTCCGTTTGGGCAATAGCAAACGAACTCAGCAAAATACACAGCATCCATACTCCAATTTGTTATCAAGTAGCCCAATCAAATCTGTTCTGCAAGAGACAGGCTTGCAAAAACAGACGAAGCAAACTCTTCTATCTTCACGAAACCGGCTTAACAAATACTTTTCTCGGTTTGGAACCATCTGCAGGACCAATAACCCCTTCTTCTTCTAATGCATCGATTAGACGAGCAGCACGATTATATCCTATTCGGAATTTTCGTTGTATCATAGAAGTAGATGCCTTGCCCTTCTGTGCAACAAATTCGATCGCCATTTCATGGAGGTCATCGCGATCTGTATCTTCTTCTAATTTCGGCTGTATCTCTTCAATATTTGCTTCATATGTCGGTTTGGCTTGGTCTCGAAGAAAGTCTGTAACATTACGAACCTCATCATCAGAGATAAATGGTCCATGACACCTAAGCAACGAACTAATTCCTGGCGGAAGGAAGAGCATATCTCCTCTTCCAAGAAGATTTTCTCCACCATTTTGATCCAAAATCGTACGAGAATCTGTTCGTTGGCGAACCTGAAACGAGATCCGGCAAGGCATGTTGGCTTTGATCATACCTGTGATGACATCCACACTCGGACGCTGTGTAGCAACGATCAAATGAATCCCACAAGCACGTGCCTTTTGCGCGATCCGAATAATTGATGATTCCACATCTTTTCCTGCGACCATCATTAGATCTGCAAGTTCATCAATCACAATCACAATATATGGCATCTTCTTTGGTACAGGAATTTCTCCGCGGCCACTCCATCCCATCAACTTTTTCGCTTTATCTCCGGTCCAATCTTGCAATTCTTTCTTCAAACGCTTGTTAAATGAAGCAATCGTACGCGTCTTGAATTTTGCCATAAGTGCATATCGTGAATCCATTTCATCACATGCCCACTGCAAGATACCATTTGCTAGATTTGAGTCCGTAATTACAGGATGAATCAAATGCGGAATATCATGATACATCTCAAATTCAAGCATCTTGGGATCAATCAGAATCAAACGTAAAGTCTCTGGACTATGCTTGTAGAGCATGCTCAAAATCATCGTATTGATTCCAACACTCTTACCAGATCCCGTTGTTCCACCAACCAATAAGTGTGGCATCTTTGCTAGATCGCTAACAACAGGGAGTCCTTCTACATTTTTCCCTAAAACCAAAGGAATCGCGCCATCATACTTCTGGAAGTTGTCTGATCCAATCATATCAAGCCCCCAAATAATCTGACGATTTTGATTGGGTATCTCAATACCAACCACATCTCGACCCGGAATAGGAGCTACAATACGAACGCGAACAGCCATCAATGCCATTGCGATATCATCTGCGAGCCCTGATATTTTTGATACTTTGATGCCACGAGCTGGTTTAAATTCAAACGTTGTAATCACTGGGCCAGGACGAATTGCCATGACCTCTCCTCGAACATTAAAATCAGCCAGCCTCTCTTCGAGCAATACAGAAAGACGTCGAAGTTCTTTTTCATTAAAATGTGCAACTTCTTCTTCATGCTCATCAAGCAAACTGAGACTCGGCAGTTGAAAATCTGTGTAGTTGGATGGTACAATCTCTACTTTTTTCCTCCCTCCGGAAACAAGATTGCCAGGGTTGATCTCTGGTCCTTCTTCTGACAAGCCTTTCTCTACAACAGGCTCAAGAAATCTATCTCCAGCAGGCTCCTCTGCTACAATCTTTGTCTTGGTAGTCTTCTTTTCTTTACTCTTTTCACGAGGAAATGAAGTTTCTGCTTTTGGTTCCTTTGATTTTTTGGTTCTCTTCTTAGTTGGAGCTTTCTGTACTACAGGTTCAGCCACTTCCAAACTAGGTGCCTCATCTTCAATAATCATATGCTGTGACACCTCAGATTCACTCATACTCTCAACAGGGGGAGGCTCTGAATATGAATCTTCTTGGACTTCTTGAATAATTTTCGGTTTTGATTTTGAGGAAGACTTCGGACGTACATCCATACTTGGTTCACTGAGCATAGAGAAATCAGAACTAGAACTACTTACATGCTGTTCCATCTCATTCAAGAGAGCTTTTAATTCTTCTGCATCATCATTGGAGACTGAAGATTGATACCAAACAGAAATATCTTCCTCAACAGGAGGAACCACAAGTTTCTTTTTGGTTCTCTTCAATCCAACAACAGATTCTTCTATTGAATACACCTGACTTTTGGGAATATCAGCCTGAATCTGACTATTGTCATGAGTTTCATTTGTAGCCAACGTGGATTCATATGAAACATCAACAACCGATTCGTCTTGATCGGCCTTTACTCTCGTTTTGGTAAATTCAACTTCCTCAGATACGGGAAAATCTTCTACAAAAGGATCTTGCTCTTGTGTCATTTCTGTTGAACATACACTATCGTGAGAATCATAGATGGATTCAGCTTCAAGATCTGCTGATGTTGTCAAATACCATCCTGTATTTTCTTCTTCATAGTACTCTTCACTCTCACTATCTCTAGAAAACAATCCTTCTTTCAACTGTACAAAGATATCTTTTATTGCGATAAAAACATCTTGAATAAATGAAACACTCCGATTTCCAACAGATGGCCAATTATTTTCAATAGACTCAATCCATCTATTGGTAAAACCACCAATATCCATACCAACAAGAAGAAGAACCAATCCAATAGTCCATGCAGAAATAGTAAGCCAAGCTCCTGCTGGACCAATAATCCACGTCAAGAATAAAGCCGTAGAGTTACCTACCACTCCTCCTGCAAAAAAACCCTGCTTCAATACATCTGGAAAAATCAGTGACAAAGAACATGTACATGACCATAACAAGCCAAGAAAAGCAATAATCCTAGGTACTCCTCCAATACTTCTATTGGCAAGTTTCCAAGCACAAACACCACCAAGAAACAAGATAGACCATGCACCATATCCAAGTGTATGGAATAACATTTGTGCAAAATATTCTCCAAGAACACCTCCTACATTGGAATGTTGCTGCAAAGGATCATAGGACATCATACTGAGTCCCATATAAATAGAAATGAAGATTCCAAATAAATAGATCAAAGAATGAATCTTTTCTTTATTCTTTGAGTAGATTTCCCAAAGACTAGGACCGCTATCTTCTTCTACCTCTACAACCGGATTTTTCTTTCGGCGAACAGATGATGCTTTCTTTTTTGATGAAGATGTTCGTGATGGAATTTTTTTTCTACTCTTTGAAGAACTCTTCGACTTCGATGAGACTGATTTAGAACGAGATGATTTTGAGGGAGATTTTGACATAGAACTGAACCGGAAAACTATTGTGACCTTCGCAAAAACAATATCACATATCTCTTGACAGGTCACTAGTTTTTTGTATTTTTCTTTCCATTCATGTCAAATATTATCTGTGTATGTCATACACAAATTTATATGTTCGCCCTTCGAATACGGTAACTCTAACATCTCACATTCGAAAAATTGCTTGTAAAACTATGATTAACGACTGTTATTGTGGGATAACATAAATTTTTGGTTCTTCGTTTATCA
>NYTD01000252.1 GCA_002683315.1 Deltaproteobacteria bacterium
ATCACCATCATCCATCGCGATTTCAATGCTCTCATCAACGTCAATAAGAGTTTGCTCTTTTTGTCGCAGCTCTGCTTCTGTTTTGTTTCGCAAATAAACAATGTTACTCACCGCCGCTTTGAGCTCTTTTTGCTTTTTCTTGCGCTCGGCAATTGCTGCATCAAAAACTATTTCTGGATTTTTTGCTTCAACATTTCCTATTAAGCTATTAAAGAAACCTGATATCGCATTTGCTAATCGGCTAAAAAAACTCATATTGTCTCCATTTATATGAAATAATAATTGAAATTTAGTCATGATTAGACTTCATCGCAACCAATAAAAAAAAATAGAACCATGATTTATTTCTTCTTACTCTCTTTGCCAATTTTCGGAACACCATCACATCCCAAACTCTTCCCTGTTACGCAAGAAAGAACTCCACTACAATCCCCCAATCCGCCCTCTGTCACCGTATATGGATATCATGCGTATTGGACAGGAAATGCTCTTGACATAGATCTTAGTCCACTCACGCATATTGCTGTATTTAATGTTGATCTCAATGCTGACGGAACTTTATCTGATACACACAATTGGACCAATGTAGCACAAGATCTCGTTCCAAAAGCACACAATATTGGTGTCAAGGTTCATCTTTGTCTCACATCATTCTCTGACTCCATCAACAATGTTGTCTTACCCAGTGCCACCAAACGTGCCACACTTGTACAAGAGCTCAGTGATCTCATCAACGATTATGGAGCAGACGGAGTCAACATCGACATAGAGGGTATGGATGCAGCCCAAAGAGAGAATCTTAATCTTCTCGTCGATGAGCTATCACCACACGTTGACGAAATATTCCTCGCCACTCCTGCCATAGACTGGTCCGATGCCTACGATTATGAATATCTCGCTGAACACTCTGATGGATTGTTTATCATGGGATATGGCTATCACTGGAAAGGAGGTGATCCTGGTCCCGTCGATCCCCTATACGGAGGAAGTCCGTGGTTCGCATATTCTCTTGAATGGACAGTAGATGACTATCGAGACAAAGGTGTTCCTGATGATAAAATCATTTTGGGACTCCCTCTCTACGGAAGACAATGGCCTACTGCATCATCTACTATACCAGGAACCGCGACAGGTGATGGAGTTGCATTTGTCATGGGAGAAGCGCTCTCGTATGGTTCACAAATGGGATCTGACTATGATTCCGTTACCCATACACCATATGTTTTGGAAAATGATAAACAACTTTGGTATCCTGATGTGGACTCTGTACGATCTCGTATCTCTTGGGCCGTCGAAGAACAGCTACAAGGGATCGGATTTTGGGCGCTTGACTATGAGCTCGGAGCAGATGGCTTCTGGGATATGGTACAAGAAGAAACAGTTCTTGTTCCACCTACAGAACCTTCATCTGAACCCACAAATGAACCCACAAATGAACCTTCTGGCGAAACAAGTAACAGCAAACCCATCGCAGATGCTGGTATAGATATGGTAACAGAGATAGACACAATTACACTGGACGGAAGTGGTTCTACCGATCCTGATGGCGACTCTTTGTCGTATGAATGGACACAGCTTCACGGCCCCAGTGCACAAATCAATACGGCCACCAATACACAAACACAGGTTGTTTTATCACAAGAGGGCACCTACCGATTCTCGCTTCTTGTGTCAGATGATGCACAAGAAGCGCAAGATGCCATTACTGTTATCTATGAAACCAATGCCAAAACGGGTTGTGCCACACAAAATAGATCATCATGGTTTTCTCTTCTGTCTCTTCTTCTGATTGGGAGAAGGCGAAACAAAACACATTCTTCTTAGAAGGGTCCTGGGAGAATACGTACCTTTCCTTCTCCTCCGTCCTCTTGTCGGGCACCAATCAGAAGATCATCATACCCATCTCCGGTCACATCTCCTACATTTTTTACAACACTACCCAAGCGTGCATTTTCGATAGAGTCATTGGAGATAAAATACTGTGCGTTTTCAGGTGAAAATGCAATGGTTCTGTTAACGGAAGCGTGCGTTGTCAATCGATCCTCATATGCAAAGAGAGCGACAGCTCCATTGTCACCATTAAACTTCGGTGCTCCGATTGCCAGATAACCATCGATTATATCCATGCTAAGGATATCAAACTCACCTGAATTCAAGGATACGATCCCCAAACTCGAAGCACTTGAGGATAATAAAGCAGGTGTCGTATTCAAGAATGAAGTAATGCTTCCAAATCCATTAATGGTTGCCAGTGAATTGAGATCATACATATAAATACACTGTGGACCATTCTTTCTTTGTTCAAGTACGATAAGTTCCGCAGCCCCATCTTCGTCCCAATCAAAAGCACGTGTATACTTTCCGAATCTTGGTTTACTGTCAGTGCTGTCTGTGTCAATGTATAAATTACCGGTACCTATCGCGGTATTTCCAGATCCAGAAAGGATTGGCCCCAAACGTATATAGACTCGCCCATCATTTCCTGCAAATTTATAGTCTCCTACAATGATATCGTTATCTCCATCTTGGTCGATATCCACAATATCAAAGTCATGCCCAAAATGATCAGCCGAGTCTTCTCCTTCCAGAAATAGATAATCTGAACTGGAAACTGTTTTATCAATGGTCATAGAGGATAGATTATCGTGAATGATGGTAATTGAAGCGTCTTCTGGTTGATTAAAGATCAAGTCTTTTTGTTGATCACCGGTAATATCTGCCCAAAAAACTCGACTACCCATACGATCATTCATCAGACTGCCATCAATCGTATATAAAGCATCTTGCTCCGTCAGCTCTCCAGAAGATGTTGTCACATCTAGCCCATCAAAAATATACATACTCGGTGGATCTACATATGATGACACAAGCACATCGCCCTTACCATCACCTGTAAAATCTTCTCCCACCATCACATGTGATCCAAACTGCTTGAGCGTACCGGAAGGATTGATACGAAGATGCGAATCTAAGGTTGAACCATTGGTTAACGATTCAAAAAAGAAGGCTCCCCCCACATCCGATTTATTGCTGTATTTTCGAAAGGGAGTTCCAAAACCATACATCATCTTCCCATTCACTGATCCCATATCGAAATGGCTCGCAAAACGATCGCGATCTCTACTGTCGATGACTCCTGAACCAGCACCGTTGATTGTAATTCCCTCCCATAAATTCAAACATATCTCTGCGTTTTGAATATCTCCATCATCGCAATCACCGTTGTGGTGTACATACCCTGTCGGTGCACTGCAACCCAAAACAGGATTGCTGGCTACACCTATTCCATCACCATCTGTATCCGCATACCAAGACCAACCTTCCGTAATTTCAGGATTCCCATCATCACAATCATCACCATTCAATACAAATCCAGTTGGAGATTCACACTGTGTCTGGGTTTGTAATGACGATCCAAAACCATCTTCGTCTGCATCTTCATACCAAATGGTATCAGGATTGAGCGTTGGATTCGTGTCATCACAGTCATCATCGTTGGTGACACGACCTGAAGGCACGATACAAGTCGTCTCTTCATCATTGGGATCACCATAAGTATCCACATCTGTATCTGCATAATGTATCACACCCGTAGTTTGATCCCAATCGGTATCTGCATCATCGAGAAGAGAATCACAATCATTATCGATTCCATCACATACTTCTGTAGCATTGGGATGAATCAAATCATCTGTGTCATCACAATCACTCCCCGCATCAACCGTAGAAGAAACGATATCTGCTCCAAAACCATCTCCATCACCATCAAGCATACAATCCGTCAAAGATTCTAAATACGCAGCGCCTGGATAGGTCAAGGCAGAAGAATCATCACAATCTGTACTTTGGGATGATACACCGGTTCCTGTACAGCTAAGATCAAAAGCCTCCGAAGGGGTTGTAGAAGTGCTACCAAAACTGTCTGTATCATCATCACGATAGCAACTCTCCAATGTATCACAATTTTGATCCACACCGTCCGCTGTTAGTTCTGTTGCATTTGGGTTGATGGAAAAGACGTCATCATCGCAATCTCCATCTTGCAGAACATATCCATTTCCGGGATTACATACCTGCACAGAAATTACAGAGCCAAATCCATCATTATCTGTATCTTCAAACCACATTGTTTGCGGATTGATAAGAGCATTATCGTCATCACAATCGGTGTTATCCGTAGTTCGGTCTTGTGGTACAATACAGCTTGATGAACTATCTGCATTATCTCCAAACCCATCTTCATCAATATCTGCATAATGGACTGTTCCTGTGCTCAGATCTACATCTGAGTCGTCATCATCAAACACACCATCGCAGTCATTATCAATTCCACCATCGCACACTTCCGTGGCATTGGGCTGAATGTTCACGTCTCCATCATTACAGTCACTACCCAATGTCACACCGTTGGACACAGAATCTGACCCGAAACCATCTCCATCACCATCAAGCATGCAATCGGTTGTAGAATCCAAGTATGCTGCTCCCGGATACGTCGAAGCACTACCATCATCACAATCCACTTCTACACTTGCAAGTTTTTCACCAACGCCTGAGCAATCAATATTTATGGTTTCTACAGTACCATCCCCTCGAAATCCATCTCCGTCAATATCGGTGTAGCATACTTCCAATCCATCACAAGACTGATCTATACCATCTCCCGTAAATTCTGTCGCATTCGGATACACAAGGACATCACCATCATCACAGTCTTCCCCTGCCATACCGCTAAATCCATCTGTCACCACGCCCAACCAACCTTGCTGATCAATGCTACATGAGACAAATCCATCTCCATCGACATCCTGTTCTTGTATGGGAAGATCGGTATCGCAGCTATCATCAATCCCATTACAGCGCTCTGTTGCTCCAGGGTAGATCAACACATCTTGATCGTTGCAATCCGTGATGATGTCATCATCTGGAATCTGAACCGAAATATCAATATCATCGGGTGAAACAACATCCCAGTAACCAGCATCCCAAAATCCATCTCCATCTTGATCGCCATCTGCATCACGACCATCGCAATTATCATCAATCCCGTTGTAATAGATTTCTTCTATCTCTAGATTGGGAAAGAGATTTTCATCGGTATCATTACAATCCTCTCCAATCACACCTTCTTCTGTGAGATATTGAGAGCTTGCAAAGCCATCACCATCTTGGTCAAAATCACTTTCCCCATCACAATTTTGATCGATTCCGTCATAATATCGCTCATCTGCATCAGGAAAAACTTCATCTGCAGAAATCAAGTCAAAATCATTGATGCTCTCCCGCTCTTCTTGCGGATCATCCCAACAATCTCCAGCCTCCCACTGTGTGTCTTGCTCAAATGAAGAAAAATATGTATCAATTAGCTGCTGCTTTTCCTCATCATTCAATCCCTCAAGAAGCCCCTTGAGCGAAGCGATTGCAGATTCATCCATACGTGGCGCCCAACGATATTGAAACTCGCCTTCATATTCTTGGGAACCAAATCCATCACCGTCTACGTCAAAATCAAGCAGACCATCACAATTTTGGTCGATGCCATCATAGGCAACTTCATCTCCATCGGGAATGATCATATTCCCAGTGATTCCATCCACAGGAGTTGTAGGAGCATCCCAGCAGTCTACCTGACCGTCTATCGCAAATGGAGCAGGAATGAACCCATCACCGTCCAAATCAAACTCCGATGCACCATCGCAGTTTTGATCAATTCCGTCATATGGAAAATCATATCCCACATTCATATCTGCAGCCGCAATTCCCCAGTCTAACCCACCCTGAACAGGAACGGGATCAGCTGGTGAAAACCAACAGGAAGATATATCTTTTTCCGCATGTGTCAGTTCCCAAGAGGAGCATCCCATCGAGAACATCAACAACATTGACCATTTCATCATGCAAACCTACAACTGTATCTTTGCATCATTATAGCCAATCAATAAGATATGGAAAATTAAATCTTTTGTGCTATGGACGATGTGAGCATGTCAATAGCTCAAAAGTACTGCTACAAGACTGGTTGTACACCTGTGTCTGTGCCAAGGAGGCATTGTAAAATCCAGCGGTACAAGTATTTCCATCATTGGAGGGTTTTCCTACCTCCCAATTTGGAGCTTCGCTGGTTTCATCGGCCCACTCGCCTTCATCTCCATTTGTATTAAAGCCTGTATAGGAAATCCAATGATTATAGTCCGTGTTTGGCGTTATTGCCAAACCAAGCCCAAAGGCACCGCTCGGATCTTTAAACAAATCGACAAGATCTTCGTGCTCTGCATAATTGTTGTCATCAAGAAGAGAAGCGACACCATCATATTTTCCTGTTCCGGTACAAATCGCATCAGCTGCTGAGTACCCAGAAGGAACAGCATTACACGCCAAAAGATAAACGGACTCAGTTCCTGATAAATCAATGTGCCACGTACCATTACAATCAATCGTCTCATCGATCAGGGTGCCGAGGTTATCCACCGCAATACCAAGACCATCACAGTTGCTGTCTATGTTGTCTCCTGCACTCTCATCTGCATAGGGATATGTTGCTGATTCAGTATCATCACAATCGGTTCCCGCTACACCTCCCAAAGGAGCTACCGTACTTCCATAATCATCGCCATCTGCATCTTCCATACAATCTGTTGCAGAATCGTTGATAGCTGCTCCAGGATATGTCTTATCGGAAGAATCGTCACAGTCTGTATTGTCTGTCACGTTACCAGCAGAAGGTGTCAAGCTACACTCAGAAACAGTATCATCTGGATTTCCAAACGTATCTCCGTCATTATCTGCATAATACGTTTGAAATGCGGAGATTGTACCATCAGAATCATCGCAATCGGTATTGGCAGTGTCAAATCCAGATGCAGAACAATCCAACGTCGACGATAGAGACGTGCTGCTTCCACCAACACCATCACCGTCACCATCGACATAACAAGACTCTTTTCCGTCACAGTCTTGATCGATTCCATCTGCGACCACTTCTAACTCTCCAGGATTTCTATCTAAGTCAGAATCAGCACAATCGGTTCCTGCTACAACTGTTCCTGTGATAGAAAAATCACCATAGCCATCATCATCTGAGTCTTTCATACAGTCTGAGCCTGATTCCAATTGCGCGGCCCCTGGGAATGTTGAATCTGATGAATCATCACAATCTGTATTGTTGGTCACATTTCCAATAGATGGAGAAGACAAGCATTCGGATACCGTATTGGTCGCGTGACCGAATCCATCTCCGTCACCATCGACACTATATGTTTGGTTCTCAAAAACACTGCTGTCTGCATCGTTACAATCTTCATATCCGGTGACCGCGGCTGCATCCCAACCACCAGCATCGACAGAGCATTCTACATACCCATCTCCATCATCATCGGTTTCATTGGAAGGAACACCACCCGCACAATCATTGTCTTGGCCGTCGCAAACTTCGGTCGCATTCGGATTTACTGTTATATCTGAATCTCCACAATCGCCCCCTTCCATGGAGGTATTAGACCCGTCCCAGCCACCACCATCGATGGTACACTCAACAAAACCATCACCATCGTTATCGATTTCATCCGAATCACTTACACTCAAAGCGGTGCTGCACGTACCAGCATCTACATCGACATCATTGACCTGACCATCACACAATTTGGACGCTCCCGGATAGACGGTTTCATCATCGTCTTTACAGTCTCGTGCATTCGTCACATCGCTTATGCTGGCCCGAGAACAAGAACTGGAGCTGGATGCCAAACCGTATCCATCACCATCAGTATCTGCATACCAGATTATGCCCGGATATTCTGTAGAGTCCGTATCATCACAATCGGTTCCTAGATGAATGCTTTGGGCAAGAATACCAATATCGCTGTCACCATACCCATCTTCATCGACATCTTTCATGCATTTGCTGCTATTTGTATCGTTTTCTGCTGCTCCAGGATGGATATAATAGCCATCCTTCTTTGGTTTTCCGTATGTGGTGGTTACGGCATCACTGCAATCATCACCCTGTATGGAAGAATCGGCTCCATCCCAACCATCACCATCAATGGCACATTCAACATATCCATCACCATCATCATCGACTTCATCGGAATCACTCAAGCTCAATGCGGTACTACATGTGCCAGCATCTACATCGACATCGTTGACCTGACCATCACACAACTTGGGTGCTCCCGGATACACCGTATCATCGTTGTCGTTGCAGTCTTTCTTGTTTAGAACATCATCAAGATTCGCACGTTGACAGGACTGAGAATCCGCCAGATCACCATATCCATCTTCGTCGACATCGGCATACCAAATCACACCTGGATATTCGGTATCATCTCCATCATCACAGTCTCTTCCGAACTTGCTTGGGATGCCATTCCAACCACCGCCATCAAGGATACATTCCACATACCCATCACCATCATCATCGACTTCATCGGAATCGCTCACACTCAAGGATACCCCACATGTGCCAGCATCTGCATCGACATCGTTGACTTGACCATCACAAAGCTTAGATGCTCCCGGATACACGGTATCATCGTTGTCGTTGCAGTCTCTTGTATTGAGAACATCATCGTTGTTGGCACGCTCACAAGCATTGAGACTGGCCAGATTACCATATCCATCTTCGTCGACATCGGCATACCAAATCACACCTGGATACTCTGTAGAATCTGTATCATCACAGTCTGTACCGGTTTGTAAACCAAGGATCTGGAGTACGCTTTGGTCTCCATACCCATCTTCATCAACATCTTTCATACATGCGCTAGCGGAATCTGTCTGTGCAGCTCCTGGATGGATATAGAAGCCATCAGGCTGTAACTTACCATAGTTTACAGTAATCGCATCACTGCAATCACCACCACGAATGGCATTGTTGGAGCCATCCCAACCACCACCATCGATGACACACTCGACAAAGTCATCGCCGTCATCATCTACTTCATCGGAATCACTGACACTCAATGCAGTTCCACATGTACCCGCATCTGCATCGACATCGTTGACCTGACCATCACACAACTTAGACGCTCCCGGATACACGGTACCATCGTTGTCTTTACAGTCTCTTGTATTGAGCACATCGTTGTTGTTGGTACGCTCACATTCATTGGAACTCGCTGCATTACCAAAAGTATCTCCATCGGAATCTGCATACCAGATCACTCCTGGATATTCGGTGTCATCTCCATCATCGCAATCTTGATTATCTAAGACATCTGTAGTGCTTATCCGTTCACAATCATTAAAGCTTGCTGGATCACCATAGGTGTCATTGTCTGCATCTGCATACCAAATCACACCTGGATATTCGGTATTATCTCCATCATCACAATCTAAGCCAAGCATTTGCGTGAACGTATTGGTTATCTTTCCGTCCCATCCACCACCATCAATGGTACACTCTACAAAGCCATCGGAATCATTATCTACCTCATCAAGATCACTGACATTCAAAGAAGTATTGCAAGTACCCGCATCTGCATCGACATCATTGACCTGACCATCACATAATTTGGGTGCTCCAGGGAAAATTGTTTCATCATCATCGTCGCAGTCTTGTGTATTGAGCACATCATTGTTGTTGGTACGCTCACATGCACGAGAGCTATCTGCGTTACCAAAGGTATCTCCATCGGAATCTGCATACCAAATCACTCCTGGATATTCGGTGTCATCTCCATCATCGCAATCTTCTCCAAGCATGACGCTGAAATTAGGGCTCGTTACTCCATCCCATCCATCACCATCAATAATACATTCTACAAAACCATCGGAATCATCATCGATTTCATTGGCCGGAATTGTAATATCGCAGTTGTTATCTTGCCCATCACAAAGTTCAAGAGCAAGTGGATAAATGGTCTCATCTGCATCATCGCAGTCTTCACCAAGCATCTGTGTAAAATTGATGGTAATATCCCCATCCCAACCATTGCTGTCTATTTCACACTCAACATGTCCATCACCGTCATCGTCCTTTTCATTGTTTGGAACACCATCAAAGACAAGTGGGTTGAATATATCCAAGCTGCAATCATTGTCGCGACCATCACAAAGCTCAAGTGCAGCATCGATCTGAATGCAATTAAGCGGCTGGAGAGCATAGGGAGTAGATGAGTTACAAGATGAATCCAAAAGTACTCCGTTGGCGACCTGTACTTCAGAAAGCGTCACCTGTGGATGAACTTCGGCGCCATCATCATTTGGAACATCATTACAGTCTTCATTGAATGGAGACTCGTTTGGACCACTACAATCTGTAGTGGTCGCCTGCATTCCCGTGACGTCAAAATATGAAATATTTTGACCTATTCCGTCACCATCTGTATCGTAGTAGCAAGAGTCTACATCATCACAGTTTTGGTCTAATCCATCGGCTGCAGGATCGGATGCGATTGGGTTGAACAGTATATCCAAATCATTACAGTCGGCTCCAGCATCTACACCCGCTAGCGGAGCATCATCTCCATAGCCGTCACCATCTACATCACTCATGCAAAAAAGAGCATCCGGATCTTCAATTTGCGCGGCACCGGGATACGTCGTATCTTGCGTATCATCGCAGTCTGTGCTGTACGGCGATAAACCGGTCATTCCTCCAGACAAAAATCCATTATCGCAGGAATCAGGAGTTGGAGTATCTGGATCAGCACTTGTAGCGACCGTTCCCAATAAAACAATATCTGTACCATACCCGTCAAGATCCAAATCCTCAAAACAGTCATCAAGCAGATCACAATCTTGATCAATACCATCGGCAGTAATCTCCACACCAGCAGGAGATATATCAGACTCAATATCATTACAGTCATAGGATGACTGAACCTCACCCGTACCATCAATCGTAACAGCTTGCTCTAATTGTTCGAGTGAGGAACCAGCAATAAATGTGCCTATCTCGGTGTACAACTCGGAAACATAACCATCACCATCTTGATCAAAATCATCATTTCCTGCACAATCTTGATCGATGCCGTCATACCATGTGTCTGTAGCATTCGGAAAAATATCTGCACCTAAAAGCGTAGATTCCTCTGCCCCTGTGGGACTTTCTATCTCTTCCAAAGAATCCCAACAATCGCCTCCTGAACGCTCGTCTTCTACAGCTAATATTATGGCTCCATCGACAGATATCTCACCTTCTATCTGCGTCTCAATACCCACAAAGATCTCGGGAATAAAATCATCACCATCTTGATCAAAATCATTGTTTCCTCCGCAGTCTTGATCAATACCATCGTAGTATTGTTCTTCTGCCCCTGGAAATATATCCAAACCGGAGATCGTATAATCTCTCACTCCATCTTGTACTGTAATTACATCTGGAGAATCCCAACAATCCGTAGCCGGCAATGCTCCTGAGGATGTAATTCCCAACGTAACGACTCCCTCAAATTGTGGTGGAACAAACCCGTCACCATCCTGGTCAAAATCATCTTTTCCATCACAGTTTGCATCGATACCATCATAGGGAAGATCTTCTTTATCCACGCCGATATCTGCTGCTTTCAATCCATAATCCAATGATCCGGGAGGAGGTATCGGATCTCCTGATCCCGGCCAACAACTCCCAGCAAAAACATCTGAACCGTCTTTTTCGACAACTTCCCATGAACTTTCGCAAGCAATGGATATACACACAGGAATCAACAATAAAAATCGCATGAAACTACCTTTTTTAAATTACTTGAAAGGATTATAACATAATCGCGAATCTATTATCCACATTTGAAATGCGAATACAAACAAGTAGACTTATGGTATATCTCTTTTGCACTTTATTCCTTGATTTACCCAATGCTCAAACTTCATCAGATATCAAAAAAATATGGACTACATCAAGCCGTCAAATCTCTATCGTTTTCTATATCAGAGGGTGAGGTTGTTGGTTTTTTAGGTCCAAACGGTGCAGGAAAGTCTACTACAATGCGAATCATATCTGGATGCTCAACACCAACAACCGGGCAACTGTATATAGACTCCACGCTTGCCACACCACATACCAAAGATAACAAGCGCAACATTGGATATGTACCGGAAAACCCACCACTCTATCCTGAGATGATGGTAGAAGAATATCTTTTGTTTTGTTGTGCGATCAAGAATGTATCTAGTCCATACAAAGCAACACAAAAAATCCTTCGTACATGTGCCCTAGAAACACATGCACACCAACAAATCTATACACTCTCTAAAGGGTATAAACAACGCGTTGGGCTTGCACAAGCCCTCATTCACAATCCCAAATTACTGATCCTTGATGAACCGACCAGTGGTCTGGATCCAGAACAAAGAATCGAGTTTCGAAATCTTATTAAGAAATTATCAAATGGAGATCGAACAGTACTGTTATCCACACATATTCTTTCCGAAGTAGAAGCGATTTGTGATCGAGTGATTATCATTGCACACGGTTCTATTGTTGCACAAGATACCATTCACAATCTCAAATCCATGGAACAAAGAGTACGTATTCAAACAAAGAAGGAAAACACCAAACTATGTACACAACTTGAACAACATGCACACATCACACGTATCTTTTCTATTTCACCACATGAGCTTGAAGTAGAATACGACAAAGACATACGGAGCGAAATCGCTGCTCTTGCTGTTCCTTTTTCTCTTATAGAGCTAAAACAAGCCACCACACTAGAAGATATTTATCTTCGTCTCATCACAAAAACATCATGAATGTAATATGGGCCATCACAAAAAGAGAGATTCATTCTTTCTTCAAAACACCGATAGGATGGCTATGTATACTAGGATTTTCCATCATCAATGGTGTCATCTTTTCATGGGTTGTAGCCGCATACTCTGATCCTGCGGCCGTGCGTTCAGGTCATGTCGCAGATATTAATCAGCAAATCCTTCCCGATTATTTTGGAACTCTATCTGTAATCTTACTGCTACTTTCGCCCGTTATTTCAATGCGCAGTTTCGCTGAAGATCGCAAACAACAATCTTTTACTCTACTCCTCAGCTCTCCTATCTCTAGTTTTAGTATTGTGATGGGTAAGTTTTTGGGACTCGCTATTTTTTCTCTCTTCCTTATCGCAACAACACTACCTTGCTCAATACTCCTCGTTCGATATGGAGAACCCAATATTGCAATCCTTGCAGCCAACTATCTTGCCAACTTCCTCATGCTCGTTTCTTGCTGTTCTTTGGGGATGACCATTAGTGCCTGTACAAAAAACCAACTGATCGCTGGAACCATTAGCTTTATCTCTATTTTACTGCTGTGGTTTTGCTCCGGAATTGCTCCTCTTCTTTCCAACTCATTTTCCGATATTCTCAGCTATATATCACTACTTGATCATATCGGAAGCATGAGTAAAGGTCTTGTACAGGTAAAGGACATTGTATATTTTCTTGGGTTTATCGTCTTTTTTATTTTCGCGTGCACACAAAGAGTAGAGAGGTATCGATGGCAGTAAATACCATCATTGTGACCCTAATTGGGATTGGGAGCGCGTCTTCGTTTTTCTTGTTGGGAAACAATCCTCAAGATGCCTCTACAATTTTTGTATCAGGTTGTGGAACCATTATCATCATCGGATGGATTTTATCCTCTACACTTCATATTTCATTACATCAAAAGAGTTTATTGCGAACAATTCTATTGTTGTTTATGAGCTTCTTGTTGATCATAATGGCCAATTTGATCGCAATAGAGCACAATCATCGAATCGATCTCACACAAGAAAAAAGACACTCCCTTAGTGAACAAAGCAAAAGTATTCTTCACTCCATACAAGAGCCTATTGAGATATTTTCTTTCTTTCCACTGTCTTCCCTACAAGAAAAGCAGATACAAATTTTGGCAGAAGCCGTCATGTTGGAAACCGACAAGATTTCTTTTTCCTTTCACGACCCCAACAAAGAACCCATGATGGCCAAGCAGTACAACATTACAAATCAACAAGAGATCATTGTACAAAAGGGAGAAGAACAGCGAAGAATTGAAGATTACTTTTCAGAGGCACACATCATTCAAGAAATTCTATCGCTCTCCAAAGGAATCAAACACGAGATTTGTTTTTCGACAGGTCATCAAGAACTCATCATAGAGCAATATAAACCCTTATCTTCCATGCGTACAATTCTTGATAAATTGGAAATGCAAAACTACACCACACACGTGATCAACATCTTGGAAGAAAGAAGCATTCCTTCTTCTTGCTCTACTCTTGTCATCGCGGGTCCACAACGTGACTTTGCTCCATTTGAAATAGATCTGATCGACAATCACGTACGAAAAGGAAAAAACCTCTATGTTCTCATTGATATTGGAGTCGCTCCCATTCTCAGTACAGAACTTATACGATTTGGGATCATTCTCAAAGACAATGCCATCTTAGAACTCGATCCCAAAAGACAAGTCTCGGGAGGAGATCTGAGCTACTCTGTCATCAACACATCTGACTTTGCTCCTCATCCCATTGTCAAAACATTGGCAACCAATATCCTATTTCAGGGGATAAGAAGCGTAGAAATAGACGATGGATCGTCTCATTCTCTCCTAACACTTGCCACTTCTTCGAAGCAATCATGGGCAGAGATCAACTATCAAGAGGGGCCCATTGAACATACTTCAGGTGAAGACATCTCTGGACCCGTTCCCATCATTGCCATCATCGAAACAGAATATATAGCTCAAGATGCACCTTCAAAAGGAGGAAGAGTAATTGTAGTTGGATCTTCTTCCCTTGTGGTCGATGAGTTTACAAAAAGATCCGATTTGGGAAACCTCGATTTTTTTCTCAATGGTATCTCATGGATGAGCGATGAACAAGATCAATTATATACGCGTGCTCGCCCTGATAATATCCAGCCCTTTATGCTATATGCACCTCAACTACGCATCGTATTTTTAGTCTCACTTATCCTCACTCCTCTATCGTTTCTTTTTGGTGCTCTTGGCACATGGTATTGGGGGAAAGGCTACGTGAAAAAATAAAAAAAAGACACCATAGATGTCTTTGTTATTTTTTGTATTTTTAGAGGCAAATACACAATTACGTGTCTTTGGATTATCCCAAAAACTGCTGAAGTTGCATGGCAAGACCAAGATCTGTCGCAGCAATCTTCCCAGCCATAAACTTACCCATAGCAATGCTTGGATCATCAAGAACTTCGTCAAACGTTTCTTTGTCAGATGTAACTACACACTCTGGATCGTCGTGCTCACCTTGTGCTACAACACCATCTGGAGTGATATGCCATGTTCCGGCTCCTTCAATCTCAAACTGAAAAACGTTATTGATGGAACTCGCAAAATCACTGTCACTCTCAAGACGAGCTGGAAGATCGGTTTCAAAGTATTTTGTAGTATCGGCCATGATTTCTCCTTTTGGCTATTTTGAGAGAGTTTCTTAACAAGCTATTGCGAATTATGAAAAGAAAAAGATGCAGGCCAATCATGAATTTCCTGTGCAGGAAAAGAAAACAATCCCATAGAATCACTATGACTATCGGATCCTCCTGAACAGATCATTTTGTATGTTGAACAGAGCATCCTCAAACGTTTGCGATCTCCCTTTTTGATGTATGGTCGAAAGACCTCCAGACCATCCAACCCTTCTTTTTTTAATTTAGCAGCATGAAATGATGCTTTTTTGATGGACGGATGTGCCCATATAGAAATACCTCCATGATCCTTGATCTGCTGGATCATAGAAACAACATCTGGAAAGTGCTCTACACCTTCCTTTTTCCGAAGCCATCTATCAAATACTTCAGATATCGTTCGGGCATGACCAGCATCAATGATCGCACGAGCCAAATGTAGGCGTGTTAATGAACGAAGTCCTTCTTGGGCCTGTACATCAGATCGTTGAACTCCTGCCAAAGAAAGCTCGTTACATATGGAATCATATCTTCTCGCTCTTGATTTTGCCGCTTCGCGACATATCTGACGAAACCCATCTGGCATAGACGAAGGAAAATACGCGAGAAAGTGCTGCTCCTCCCCAGCGAGTTCCACAGACATCTCCGCACCATGAATGACACGAACATCATACCCGTACTCGGAATATACTCGCGCTTCTAAGATTGGAGCAAGATCGTGATCGGAAATACAAATGATGTCCAACTTTTTTTGAGATGCTTCAACAAGAATTTCTTCACAAGACAAACGGCCATCGGACCGATTCGAATGCATGTGTAAATCGACTCTTCGAGCATCTTGAGGTACAGAAGGTCGAAATTTTGATCTTCTTCGTCGAGATCGGCTCATCGATACCCTTGCAGCATCTGTGAATGTGCCGACAACACTGCCTCGATCTCTGCAATCATTCGTACTTTTTGCGCTTGGAGTTCTACGATCTCTCTTTGAAGATCTCTACGTTCATCAGCGGTAACCATAATGATCTTTTGTGCTTCCAATCTGGCCTCGCCAATAATTAAATCAGCTTCTCTACGCGCCCTACGCTCCAGATCTTCTGTTAATCGTCGCGCAAGTAGGAGTGTATCCTTAATCGAAGTCTCTTCTCCCCGAAGCTCTGCTATTTCTTCATCTCGCAGTGAAACAAGCTCTCTCAATCGTTGATTTTCATTGAGGATCTCTTCTAGTGTGGAGCGGACATCTTTGAGAAAGGACTCTACATCCTGTCTATCAAATCCATTTCGAGCCGTTCGGAATTCTTTTTTGATGATGTCAATGGGAGTAACGCGCATGAATCTCTCTCAATATGTCCAGTCTTCGATCATATGTACCAATGAACGCTCTTCGCTCAATCGGCGTTTCTTTGACTTCACCATGTAAGCACGAGGTTCTTTGTACAAGATTCGCTCTTCGAGTGAAGCCAAAGGATCTTCATGAAAGCTAACCCCTTCGAGAATAGAATCCCAATTTTCAATTGCATACGGAGTCGAGACCACAATCAATTGATCAACTGCAGCACGAACAAAATATCGACCATCTTTCGTAGCTAGCATCCCTTTCTCATACATCAAATTTTTATGCAAGACCTGAAATGAACCTTGGTTAAGAGAAAGAATATGTAATGTTGCTCGATCATCTGCATCAAAACGAACAGCCACATCCTGTACTCTTGCTTGTGAATCAACAATTATAGGGTATTCGGCCTGTTGAAGCTCTGCAGACAAAACCCACTGTAGAAATGAAACGCTAAACACAAAAAATACAACTGCGGCAATCCAAGTCTTGATGGGTTTTTTGGGAGGGGGTATCGGCTCTGGAAGACGAGCAACTCCATCAATCTCACCCCAAGGACGATTTCTCATCAGCGATAAAACCCGTGTCGGAAGCGGCCCAAACACACCATCATCAGACCAGAAACCGACCCCATAACCTATTGCTCCACGAAGCATTTCACGAGAGGGAGTACCTTCTTCAGCCAAAGAATGTAAAATCGAACCTAAATCAGACAGTTCATCTGCCGAAACCAACCATATATCTCCACGAAGAGCAATGGCAATTTCTTGTAATGACTTTCGTAATGTTTTGGCATAACGAGCTCCTTTTGAATTGAGCTGTAAAGCCAATAAAGATTGCTGTTCATATACATGAGGAAGCTCTTGAGGCAAGCTGAGATCCTCCGGAGCGAGCACACCATCACGCAGTAAAATATATGCATGATGTAGACGGGGGCAGCTTCGAAGCGCGGTTCCTTCTGGAGATAATAAAAGAACGCAATCTACCTCTTTGGTTTTGGGAATCAAAGCCATATAAGTGAGTAAATTTTCTATTCTTGATCTAGGCCAATCTTCCTCTGCACGTACAACCTGTTCTGGATCATCCATATCAAATCGCAATAACGCACGATACACAAATTGATGAAGCTTAAAACGAACTTTTTTTGCTTTCGCCACTGTGATATTACACTCTGTCGCAACTTCTTGAAGGGAAGCACCATCTCGATACCGAGTGTAAAAAACCTGCTTTCCAATTGAGTTGGCACGCTGCTCGAGCAGCTCTCGCCAAGACAAAGGAATATCCATCTCACACTCTTCATCGATAGGAGGACAGACATATGCTTCTCCATTTAATCGTTCGATGAATTCACGTGTATAGAGCACTGCAAATCGCTCAGCCACAACAACATCAACATGCTCTGGCAGTGAAGATAAAACATGCATTCGAGCGACATGCAAAACTTCTGGACCAAAAGAAACCCCTTGTACAGTGAATTCCCAAGCTACGCGGATGGTAACCGGTACCCACAGTGAAGCCAAATCTAGCCTAGAAGCTTCCATAATCTTTTCCCAATAAATGAAATCATCTACTCATAACACTATTTTTCTATTGTCGCGTCAAGTTTTTATTTTCAAGCATTTCTTATGTTTTCAAAAATAGAAAATAAAACCACAATAATTATTCGCATTCTGTCCTACAAAATTCACATGCACACGTTAATAGATTATTAAGAACTCAATAGAGAAAACATGAATCAAGAAGAGATCCGAAGCCTTTTAAAAGATTACAAACTACGAGCCACATCGACTCGCATGGCTGTTCTAAATGTTCTTATCCATGTAAAGAGACCCTTATCTCATTCAGAGATGGTGCAAGAGTTGAAAGATACCTGTAGTGACCAAGCCACCATTTATCGGACTCTCATCAAATTTGTCGATGTAGGACTCATTCGCGTTGCAAGTAATGTAAATGGGATGGCACGATATGAAGTGCTCAATGAAGAAAATGATCCTCAGCATATTCACCCACATTTTGTCTGCAAAGAGTGTGGAATTGTATCTTGTCTACCCAAAATAAAAATTATCAGCGCCGTTGATGAGCAATGGCGAGAAATCCTACGAGCTGCTGAACTTCAATTTTTGGGTCTATGCCCAACATGTATCTAAATATTTATTACGACTTGAATTTTTGAGATGGTGCGTACAATACACATCGTGTGTATCTCACAGATGAACACATCGATGTTGAATGGAAAAATTTTATCCAATATCATGACTCCACCGCTTGTTTATGAAACAATGCTCCAACACGGAAAAAAATGCCAACATCTTTTTTTCAGCAGGCCTTTCATCTACTTTTTCCTGAACCATGCATCCATTGTGGCAATATACAATCTGATCCTCTTCTCCTATGCAACGAATGTCTTGAAGAGTTACCAAAAACCCTTCATCGTATTCAAAAACCAGAATTGATTCAATTATTATGGGGTCTGGCTGAATACTCCGGACCTGTCGGCTCACTCATACGTCGTTGCAAATACAAACCAGATATACATATCTTTCAAGGATTGATTGCAAGAATGGAGCTTTCAAAGATCCCTTGGGAATCCTTCGATGCAATCACCCACATTCCAACTACTCATAGACGTATTTTCACCCGTGGTTTTGATCAAGCTCAGATTCTTGCGCAACTACTTTCGAAATCTGTATCTATTCCATATTTTCCCATGCTCAAGCGAATAGACCGATACCCTCAATCATTAAGAACACATATCGAAAGAAAGCAGAACTTGAGCCGGCGATTTCAATTCACAGCTTCTATAACTCCTACAAATATCCTTATTGTTGATGATGTTTGCACAACAGGGAATACTATGGAGGCCGCAGCAATGACTCTTCTCAATAATGGAATACACCAAGCTTATGGTCTGGTCGTTGGCTATTCGTATTGACTACAGCCCAAAGAAGCTCTTGGGCGTAAACGAACACCATCAGGAGGTAAACGTTCCACAATCGGTCCGTCCCATTCTCCCTTAAGACATCGAACATCAACTCCAGAGGGTCGACGACTTTGATAAACAAAATACGTTCCTGATTTTTTCAGCAATTCCCATCGACGACCCATCTTCTTTTTTGTCACTATCAGTGTCCAATATACAAAATTTGGATATGCCGGATATCCAGGATCGTGAATTTCTTCTCCTTGTAAAAATATCGGTGCCATGCCCGTCAAAATAGACATTGTCGGATCAGCCATAAGCAAACTCTGTCCGTCATCAAGTAACGTGAGTTCTTTTGCTAGTTTTAGGTCGCTGGTATATCGTTTTTGTTGCTTCAGTAGACCTTGCTTTGTCTCTTTTGCATAATAAACTTGATATGGAGAAAGAGATATAGAGTAGAAGATAGCGTAGCCTAATAACGCCACAATTCCCCAAACTCGAAACAGTCTATAAATCAGAATACCCAATCCTCCCCATCCTATCATCGTCATAATGGGAAGCAAAACAAAGAAATGTCTCCACTGTGTCCATACAACCAACGAAGCAAACAACGGAGATAATGCGATCAAAACGACTACCCAACCTTTTTTACGCATGCACAAAATAATCGCTCCCAAGAGCAGTATGATAAGCGCCATGTGAAAATCTGAACTCTTCTCAATACTTTGACCGATCACATTCGTTAAAAAATCAATCATTCCCGTTGATTCTTCTGCCCCTTGCTCATATTGCGTTTTCCCTACAACATTGTTTTCCGTTCTTTGATTGAGGGTATCCATCAAGGCTACCTGTGCTTTGGTCAAGCTTCCATTTAAACCGCCGTGAGGCCGAAAAAAAGGAAGGTATGGGGCTCCTGCCCCCAGACCTCCTCCGAACTGCACACCCAAGAGAAAAATCCATATCTGAGAACGGTTACGAAGCAACCACCACAAGAATACAAAACAAGAAGCCAAGAGTACAAGACCATGCTCTCTTGTTGAAAATGCCATTCCGATCCAAAACCCCAAAAACAAAACAGAATAAGTATTTTGGAACCGATACACGCACAAAAGACCAGCCCCACACATCGATACCATCGCCAACGCCATTATATCTGGCTGAATGTAGTACATATATGGAAAAAATGGAAAGGTATACAGTGCCAATATTGCGCATGAAACCCCAACCAACAAAGAAGAAACCCGAGAAGACACCATCCACAAACCACCAAGGTAGCATCCCAAAACACCCAATGCAGATGAAAAAATATTTGTTCTCAAGGCACCTTGCACCAGCTCTCCTCCCGGAGCCATTAAAGAAACAAGCTCTGGAAAGGCAGGAGGAACCGTCTGTGGGGCATTATACCGAGCAAGAAGAGCGGCCTTTCCCCATATGGATGTATCAGGACCAAAAGGATACGATAATTCATCTCCTATCAAAGCCTCAAATCGCCAGATCGTCATCAAAAATAAAATGATACCGATGATGCATACACACATTACATACGTCATCCTATTCATGAGATTTTACTCCCAGTCCAAGAAGCTGAAGATAAACAAAAAAAACATTGACGCATTTTCTGCAATCGGATATTTTTATATGCCCGCGGGAGTAGCTCAGTTGGTAGAGCATCTGGTTGCCATCCAGAAGGTCGCGAGTTCGAATCTCGTCTCCCGCTCCACTTTACAAAATATTTTTGAATCATGAATACATCCAACTCATGTGATTCATGCCAAAGACCAACTATGTTGGTCTTTTTTCGTTTTTGAATCTTGTATCATCATGCTCATGAAGAACCTTCTGCTTTTCCATCAACAAAATTTCTTCCTTTCCATGATGCCTGAACACCAAAGATTGAGCGTACAATAATAAAAACCAGAATAATGTTCGCCAGAGGATGCGTCCAAGCATACCATCCTGTTCTATCATCCAATTTCTCAATGCTATACCGAAACAAAAATTGTAATGAACAAACGATCCCCAAACAGATGGCCATCCATGGAGCCAATAAGGTCCATCCCCAATATAAAGAGAGAAGACCTCCAATAAAAGCAACAAATGGGATGATTGACCCAAATACGATAAACAACACCGCTGCAATTCCGAC
>NYTD01000253.1 GCA_002683315.1 Deltaproteobacteria bacterium
TAGTCCAATAAAGACATCTGTTCCTTCAAAAGCATCTGAAAAAGCAAGTCCTTTGTACTTTGCATCTTGAGCAAAACGCGACATCTCTGGAAACATCTTCTCATCTCGACCTTCGTATACCAAACCATCGATGTCATACAGCCAGATATTTTGATTTTGAATGCCCAGATCTTCAAGCATCTTCGCTGTTGCAAGTGCTGCTGCTCCGGCTCCTGAAAATAAAACCTTCATTTCTTGTAATTTACTTCCGCGAAGTTCTGCAGCATTAATAATGGCAGCTCCAGCAATGATTGCAGTACCATGCTGGTCATCGTGAAGCACAGGAATATCAAGCTCTGCCTCTAGCCTGCGTTCAATTTCAAAGCAATCTGGTGCTCTGATATCTTCAAGATTAATCCCACCAAATGTCGGAGCAATCGCCCGAACAGCTGAAATCACAGATTCTACATCCTCTGCATCGATCTCAATATCGAAGCAGTCAATATCAGCAAATCGCTTGAAGAGATTTGCCTTTCCTTCCATTACTGGTTTACCAGCCAGTGGACCTATATTTCCAAGTCCAAGCACAGCTGTACCATTGGATACAACCGCCACTAGATTTCCCTTTGCTGTATATTTATATGCAAGATTGGGATTCTTGGCTATTTCTCGACATGGTTCAGCTACTCCAGGAGTATACGCCAAGGATAAGTCTCTTTGTGTGAGCAATGATTTGGTAGGAACAACTTCTAGCTTTCCTCTTCTTCCTTCACTGTGATACCGAAGGGCTTCTTCTCGTAATGACATGGGATCCTCAAATCAAAAGTAGTGTACTCGTATTAACGTATTGCCACAGAATATGTAAAGATTAATGGGGTATATAAAATTGGTTTAACAGCATCAAAAACAAGTTCAAAGCCTAATATAGTGTTAGAGGAGGGAATAAGCCGAGTTTTGTTCTGCAAAGCAGTGACATTCATTCATCTAGACGAGCAGTTACCTACTCGCTCTCACATAATGTGAAGCGGCCTACCCTGATGTATGAGGCGAGCAGCCCACATCTTTTTTGGCCTTGCTCCGGTCGGGGTTTACCTGGCCAACACTGTCACCAGTGATGCCGGTGCGCTCTTACCGCACCCTTTCAGCTTGACCGAGAAGAATCCCCTTCACCTCAACCAAGCCATGCCCTAAGGTTTGCTCAATTGCAAATGAAGCCGCAGTACGGGGCCGTTTTCTTTCTGTTGCACTTTCCTCCGAGTTACCTCGACTGGACGTTATCCAGCGACCTGCTCTATGGAGCTCGGACTTTCCTCCCAACGAACGAGTCGTTGCGCGAATGTCTTCCTTCCTCTAACACACATGGAGCATAACCGATATGTCCTAAGGAGCAATACAAAAAGCCTTACAATTTCTACAGACATGTATTGCTGTGGTTCGCATTAGATCACCAACTATTTTCAAAGGCTGTTTGGTTCCACACGCTCCACAAAAAGAATCTCGAAGATGAGCGACCAAGTTTGAGTGCTGAAACCGAAGATCCTCAAAGTGAGTTTGATTCGCTAGTGGAACACGTGAGAGTAAGTCTTCAAGTTGTTCTTCGTGCTTTTCTTCTTGCGCATCAAGATCTGGAAGCTTGTTTTGTTCTGCTTGTTGAGCCTCTTGAATTGATCTGACGCGAAGCTTAATTTTTTGTTGCGTAACAAAAATTTCTTTTTCTTGGCTTTCTCGCTGCTCAACAAACGTAAAATATTCTTCTTCTAAGGCATCGATCTTCTCTTCAAGTGCCTGTGCCTGCTCTGTCCCAATATCAAAATTCAATGTACCAAAGTTCATCTGTTCTTGTGTTCGAGCTAGATCAGCTGCATATTGAACGACGTGCGCGTCTAAATCTTCTTCTTTGGCTATACATGATGCTATAGCTTGGGAAAGATTTTCTTCCCTATGTAACAATTCTTTGTACTCATCCGTTAATTTTTCTATCACAGATCGCAGATTCTGTTTCTCTTTATGAATCCGAAGTACTTTTTTTTGGACTCGCCATGCTTTAAATAACTGCTGCTGAAGATTCAAGATACACCGTATGCTATAAACAATCTAAGGAACGAGAGGGGTGGGCCCACAAGGACTTGAACCTTGGACCTGCCGATTATGAGTCGGATGCTCTAACCAACTGAGCTATGGGCCCACTAAACTGCTCTCGGGCTATGGTGTACATGTACAACATTTAGCTTATATCGTCAAATGAGATTTTAGTCAATATAGTGTCGCAGTTTTCGCGAGCGAGAAGGATGTCGTAATTTTCGTAATGCCTTGGCTTCAATTTGACGAACACGCTCTCTTGTCACCTCAAACTCTACACCAACTTGTTCCAATGTACAATCGTCTCCCTGCCCAATACCAAACCGTCGTTCAAGCACAAGCTTTTCTCTTGGATTTAGTGTCGACAACAATTCTTTTGTATCTTCTCTGAGATTCAGTAAAAATACAGATTCATCTGGTCGCAATGCATCCTTATCTTCAATAAAATCCGCTAGATGAGTGTCATCATCATCACCAATACTGGACTCTAAGCTGATCGGCTCTTTGGCCACCTTTTGGATTTTCACAACTCTCTCTACTGGAACTTCCATCCGTTCAGCGATCTCTTCTACAGAGGGTTCTCTACCAAGTTCTTGTGCAAGAAGACGCTGAATTCGAATCATCAAGTTGATGGTCTCAATCATATGTACAGGAACTCGAATTGTTCGAGATTGATCTGCAATCGCTCTTGTAATTGCTTGACGAATCCACCACGTTGCATAAGTAGAAAACTTGTGGCCTCGATGATGCTCAAATTTTTCTACTGCTTTCATCAGGCCAATATTTCCCTCTTGAATAAGATCAAGGAAATCAAGACCTCGATTGATATATTTTTTGGCAATACTCACGACGAGTCGAAGATTCGCCTCCACCATCTTACATTTGGCTCGCTCTGACAAGCGAATCCCTCTTGAAAGTGATGATGTTGTGGTTTGGATTTGCTCTTTGTTCATATCTAGTTGAACTTCAACCTTTCCTATCTTTCGTAATTCTCTACGGACACGAGAATCATACTCGATCCACTTCTCTTCGGGAACTCCTGTTTCGCGAATTACTTCGGCTCCTGTATTCTCTAAATCTCGGCGGACTCGACGAATCATGCGACGTAAATCCTCTTGAGGAATACCGACTTCCTTAGAGATTCTCTTTAGAATACCAGAGCATAGCATAATCTTTTCATTTGCCGAACGCAATTGTTGTAAGATTTCGTTGAAAAAAGGCTTCGGTATCGCAAGTGAAGAAATAATCGTATACAGCTGCTTTTGTAGCTTTTGTATTTTTTTGGATTCAATATTTTCCAATGCTTCTTTCAATTGTTCATACAAATCAGCAGTTGTTGCTTCAAGAGACTCCAAATGCTTAAGGTATTTGATCTGCTTTTGCGTAAGAGTTCTTCCGATACGCTCATAACGATCTAGCTTTTCTTTCTCTTCTTCTCGAAGTCGACAAACGATCTTGTGTAGATAAGGAGTACAAGAAATCGCCTGAAGTTTTTCTTCTGTACCCTCCAAAATATCTTCTGCGACTTTCTTTTCGTCTTCACGTCCGAGTAACTTTACAGCGCCCATATTTCGAAGATACAACCGCGTAGGGTCATCGGGTTCACCTTCGACAGAAATAGTTCGAACAGATTTTTTCTTTCGCTTGGGCATAGGAGTCTTTTGCACGACCTTCACGCCTTTGGCTTCCAATAACTCCAAAAGATCTTCGTAATACTCTACAGCGATACAGGACTTTTCTATTTCTTCATGTAATTTATCATAAGTTATGAAACCTGTTTTTTTGCCAAGTTTGATGATTCGAAGAATACTGGGTTGATGAGGATCTATAGACATAGGACACCTTTTATTTGTTGGGTTCGCTCGGATCAGAATGACTTGAAATCTGACCGCGTTGATCGTCGATATCTTTGCGAAGGGTTTGTAATTCCTGTAACAAAGAAAGATATTGATGAACATCTTGATTGATGTCCATTTCTGAGACAAGTTTTTGCTTTTGACGAAACTCATCTTCTATTTTTTTCAATCCCATTCGCAAAATTATTTGTTTTGCAGAAGGGAGTGCTTGCTGTTCTGTATAAAGCTGCTCTTCCATCAATAGCTCCATCAAAATTCTACGTAGGATGGAACTCTCTTCCAAAGAGCGAACGATATCGTGCACATCTTTTCCCATTAAAAATTGAGCTACGATGAACAAAATATCTGGATTCGTAGATATTTCTTCTGGCTTGACCTGTTGTAAATAAGATTGGATTGCATCCATTTGGTGAATACAAAGCCACAACAAATCCCGCAAGAGAACAGAAATCGTCTTTTGAACTGTTGTTGGTCTTTCCACAGCAAAAGACTCTCGTTGCGTTCGAGAAAAGTAATCTGAGATAGAGGACTCTGATACACCCAACTTCGAGGCGATGATAGATATACTTCCCTGTCGAGCAATACTCTTCATCTTTTTTAGCAACGGAACGAGTTCTTCAATAATCTGATTTTTTCCCATTGGAGATAAGCCATATTTATCTTGCAACATCTGAATCTTCAGATCTAATATCGGCTTGGCTTGATCTATAGCTTCTTCAAAAGCTTCTTTACCATAGCGCTGAATAAACTCATCTGGATCTTTGGCCTCTCGAAGATCCACTCGTTCGGCAGCAATTTTCGCTTCAATCATAAGAGGATAACTTTTCTCTATCGCTTTTTGCCCTGCTTTATCGCTATCAAATACTGTGTATACACGTGTTGTCATTGGACGAAGCACTTGAAGGTGTTCAGGAGTCAGTGCCGTACCACATGTTGCGATCGCCTGACGAAATCCTGCTTGGTGCAAAGCGATTGCATCAAAATACCCTTCAACCAAAATAGCTCTTTGAGAGCTTTGAATACTTGAACGAGCAAAAGAAAGTCCATATAATGTTTTCGATTTTTTGTATATATCAGTCTCTGGAGAGTTGATATACTTTGGCTGATCTCCGGTAAGCGTACGTGCACCAAATGCGATTATGTGACCTCTAGGATCTCGAATGGGAACGATCAATCGATTACGAAATAGACTATAGCATCCCTTCGAAGTTCGTTCTGGATCTTTATATTTGGCAAGACCAGCATCGACCAAAATTGAATCTGCAAAGCCTTCTTTTCTAAGATAGCGTATCAAGGTATCAAACCCATCTTTGGCGTATCCAATCTGAAAATGCCGAGCAGTATCTTCTGAGAATCCACGCTCTATCAAGTATTCCCTTGCTACTGCACTATCGGCTCCCACCCAAAGATTCGATATAAAGTGCTCCGCTGCAGTTTGACACGCTTTATATAACAATTGACGCTTTGATAATTTCTTTTTGTCTTGTTCGGTCATCTTTTGAATCGTGATTCCACAACTCTCAGCCAAATCCTCAACTGCTTCGACAAAACTGAGACCTCGCTGATGCATCACAAACTTGAAAACATCCCCTCCCATTGTACATCCGAAACAATAAAACATGTTCTGGTTGATATTAATGGTAAAACTCGGTGTCGACTCCTTATGAAATGGACACAAACCTTTGAAACGTCCTCCTCCCGCTGATTTTAGACGCACGCTCTGCGAGACAACATCATATATGTTGACTCGTGAACGTATGTCTTCAATAATATCGCGGGAAATCGCCATCAGTTCTTCTCTACTCTTGCACGTACATCACCAACAGGAATTTCTTCATGAGAAGCAACACGAATAATGGCCCCACCGACAGATTGGATTTTCTCAACAAGACGCTCATAGCCTCGATCAAGGTGATAGATTCGAAGTACCTGAGTTTGTCCACTTGCTACCAAACCAGCCATGACCAGACTCGCACTAGCTCGTAAATCTGTAGCCATTACAGTAGCTCCATGAAGCTCTAAAACTCCTTGAACATGAGCTGAAGATCCTTGTATCCGTATATCCGTCCCAAGTCGAAGAAGCTCTGCAACATGCATAAAACGATTCTCAAAGATTCTCTCGCTCACCAGACAACTGCCCAATATAAAACTCATTGTGGTCATCCATTGCGCTTGCATATCTGTGGGAAAACCAGGATGCGGAGCTGTTTCAATGGATACAGGGGTTAGCTCTTCTGTTGCTTGAACACGGATCCAGTCCTCTCCCGTTTCAACAGTAGCACCAACTTCTTTGATCTTTTCCAATAACGCACTCATATCTGAAACTGGTGCACCTTGAACTGTTATATCACCACGCGTGATTACGCCGGCCAAGAGATAGGTACCAGCTTCAATTCGATCTCCAATAATCCCAAAAGACTGCTGTGCAGGACGAAGGGCTGGAACTCCATCAATCTCTAGTCGAGAAGTACCCTCTCCTTTGATACGTGCTCCCATACTTCGAAGATATCGTACCAGATCAACAACCTCTGGTTCTCGTGCAGCATTATTAATGACCGTATCACCTTCTGCAAGTACGGCCGCCATCAAGATATTTTCCGTCCCCGTAACTGTGGGGACTGAAAGATTAATCTCTGATCCTTTCAAACGATCTACCCGACCTTCAACATACCCACCTTTTAACTCAAAAGTACATCCCAAAGCCTCCAGACCTTTTAAATGCTGGTCTATAGGTCTTACTCCAATGGCACACCCGCCTGGTAATGCTACTCTAGCATGCCCACACCGAGCCAAAAGAGGTCCCAAAACCAATACCGAAGCTCGCATTTTACGGACAAGTTCATATGGGGCTTCGCTAAATGCTACACGAGATGTATCTATTTCTACGCGTCTACCATATCCACCCTCTTCTGGCTGAACACGAGAAGGACAACCTATCCTACCTAATAGAGAAAGTGTAGATTCAATATCTGCAAGCTGCGGAACATTATGAAAATGATGAATCCCCGGACAAACCAATGAAGCGATAAGAATTGGCAACGCAGCATTCTTTGCTCCTCCAATTGGTATCGAACCTTTTAACGGTCTTCCCCCTTCTATAACAAGTTTATCCATAATATAGTGTTCCTCAATGACATGAAATGATGTGTGCACAAAACTCTTCTCTCAACACAACAACTTTGCTTATAATTCCCTGTATGATAAAAATTAAATGAGTGGATTTGATCAAAAGCACATGCAAACCAAAAAAATCTCAGAGAATAAAAGGATAGAGTATGTTGCTCAAGTTATAAAGTTTTGAAACTTCTCAAGTTAACGTAGCTAATAACTCTTGACATAGCAAGTTTTTTTTACTCCCATATTTTGCCCGTGTCTAAATCTTCTGAATCATCTCCAAATACCGACCAACCTTTCACCGAAGGAGGGAATTATCGTGGTTTGCGATTTGAAAAAAGAATTTTTTTGGGCTCTATGCTCCAAAGAGTCGATCTGACACAAGCGGTATTGATCGATGCAAACTTTCAAGATTCTACACTGAATTCATGTATCTTTGATGCTGTTCAAGCTCGAGGGATTTTATGTAAAGAAACGACCTTCATCGCTTTTCGAGCACAATATGGAGATTTTGAGGATTCTTCCTTTGAGAATGCCAACATCAAGGAAGCCCACCTCGCTCGGTCAAACTTTTTTGCCGCCAATCTCAGCGGGGCTGATCTACAAAGATCGAACCTTAGTGGAGCTGATCTTCGAAGAGCCAATCTCTCAGGTGCCAATCTTACAGGAGTCAATCTATCTGGGGCTGATCTTGCCGATGCAGATTTAACAGATGCTATTTTGGATGATGTTCGTGTCAAACAGACTCGAATAACCCACATAAAAGGCCTCTCTGAAGAACAACGAGAACAGCTTTTTTCTGCCGGAGCATACGAAGGACTCCCTCCCGGCATTTCAAAAATTGGGATCTGGTCTAAAAATACGGTGGCTCAACTCGGAGGACAAGCCAAAAGTATTCAAGAATGGCTATCACAACGATTTGGTCCTGACGATGATGGAACTGTTTTTGAACGACTTCAAAAAAGTTATGAACAGTGGCAAGAGAAAAAAGAAGAACAAAACGTACTGCGAAAACAAGAAGAAGAAGATTGGAAAAAGCGTCAAGAAGAGGAGAGAAAAGCTCGTAAACAACGCCGTCTTCGTCGTGAAATAGAGCGCAAAAGTATTGCCCAAATAAAAAAGGATAATCAGGAAATACGAACATCTCTTCTTGAACAACAAAAAGAACGGGAGAGAATGCGACGAGATCTGGCTCGAAAAATTCGAGAACAGATGCGTACCCTACAAGACCCAAAGGAAGACTTCTCCCCACATGAGCATCCGAAAGCTATCGAATTAGAATTGGAAGCCAACAATTTGTACAAGCAGTCAGAAGAACTCGGAAAAAAAGAAGACTTTCTGCGTGCAGAACTCCTGAAAGATCCACAAAACTACAATCTAGCTGAAGAATTAGCACGAGCAGAAGACAATACACAAGAAATCGCACAACAAGCTCTAAGTGCACAAGAAAAGTATACAGCATTTATTGAAGAGCAAAAAGCATTCTACCTCACAGAAAGAAGAAACAAACAGTGGGAAACTCAAAAAGAAATCGAACGTCTTGCAGCTCTCCAAGAGAGACTTAACGCGCAAAGCGATATCTATTCTGAGCAGCTTGAAGAAGAAGCGCTCTCTCTCCAAGAAGAGATTGGTAAAGCACTTGCGCAAGAAGAGATCGAAGAAAAAGAACAACAAAGAGCACAAGAAAAACAAGCTCTTTTGGAAGAGAAAGAACGAGAAAAACAGCAAGAAGAAAAAGAGAAAAACCAAGCATTACGAGATCAGCTACTTTATTTTGCTAATAAAGCAGAAACACTGTTTCGAAAGAGAAAGGAACGAGCTGAACGAGCACAAGCTCTGATTGAAGCAAGAGAACAAGAGGAAAGAGCCAAAAAAGAGGTACAAGCTCAGCTTCAAAAACTTCAAGAGGCGCGCAAACGAAAAGAACAAGCTGATCAAGCAGCCCAAAAAATAGCGCAAAGCCTCCAAAGCAGTCTTCTCAAACAAGAACAAATACAAAAACAACAGCTAGAAAAAGAAGATAAAGAGGCAAAAAGTCTTCAAGAAAAGCTTGAATATAACGAACAACGTGCTGCTGAAGAGCTACAAGCAACAATCCGACAACAACTGCAAGAGGAAGAAGAGAGAACTAAACAACTCTTAGAGTCTCAAAAACAGGAAAAAACACAAAAAGATCTTCTTGATCAGCTGCATCAAAAAGAAAAAGAAAAACGACTGCAGGAAAAAAAGAAAAAAGAAAAGCGACAAACGCAAGAACAAATCAAAAATGTACAAGATGCAGCTGAAATTCTCCAAGAAAAAATACAAAGAGAACTTGAAGATAGAGCTTCTCACACACGAGATCAGGCGTCCATTGATGAACTTGCCGCCTTTATCGAACGCTCTGCGACAAGAGCTGATGAAAAGAGAATTCGTGAACAACAGCGAGCAGAAGAAAAAAAACGAGCAAAAGAAGACCAAGAAAAGGCGCAGCAAGAAGAGGCACAAATCCGTCAGCAGGCACAACAAGCTCTCAACGAGCTTCGCAAAGCAAGAAGACGAAAAGAAGAGGCTGATCAAGCTGCACTTCGAATTGCACTAGAGATCAAAAAGCAACAAGAAACCATTGACACGGTTGTTCAAAAAAACCGAACATGGCGAGATTGGTTTCGTGCTTTTTATCTGGAACCAGCCAATGATGAACGCGTACTTGATGCTGTAGAAAAAGCACAAGAAGAGATATCGCTAAGCTTGATGCGCCAAGCAGAAGTCGCACAAGAAGAACAAGCGCAGGTCTTTACACAAGAATTGGAACAAGAAAAACAACGACAAAAACAAAAAGAGCAAGAAAAACAAAAAGCAAAAAACGAAAAACTACGTGCACACCTACAAAAACTTGCAGCAGCCGCCGAAGAAGAAGAATTACTCTTTGAAGAATTTCCTCAACTTGAAGATCTAATCTTCGAAGAGCAAAGCAAAATTCAAAATGAAGAATTCGAACTTCTTCTTGAACGCTATCTGGAAGAAGAAGCTCTTCGTGTAAAAAGTGACACACAACAAAAACTTGCAGCAGACCAGTTTTCATTGGATATAGCCGCACAGATTCGAGAAGAACTTGATGCCGAAAGAAAGAGACAACAAAAAATAGCACTTCGTTCGCAACAAGCAAAAGCATTAGAAGAAAGACGAGAAAAACGAAAAGACCGTCTTCAACAACGGGAAGATCATCTCGCCAAAGCAAAAGCTGAACTTGAACAAGAACTTGCACTGTCTCGCATGGATGCTGGCGAGCAGCGTGTCAAAAATGAACGAGAAGATATTCAGCTTCAAAATGAACAAACGATGTCTCAAGTTGCACTCATAAAAGGTGAAAACCTACGATTTCAGCGGACATGGTATCGATTCACCGACTCCATTTCACGTTACTCTATTCCTCTTGCAAGTCGCCTAGATTCCGTAAAGGAACAAATAGAAGAGCAGATTAGCGCCCGCAGAGCTGCAGCATACCGAAAAAGAGAGCGACAAAGAAGAGAGCAACAGCGCGCACTGGAAGAGCAACGACAGCAAGAACACAAAGAAAGAATTCGTCGTCTAACCCTTCTTCGTGCAAAAGAAGAAGAAAGAGTGTTGGAATACAAAAAGCAAGAGCAAGAACGTATTCAAGAGCTTGCCGAAAAAGAACAAAAACAACAGCTTCGGACACTCAGTACAGAATCAAGACACGATTATTATCGCGCCTTTGCTCCAAATAGTATCGTCGATCATCGCGAAAAAGATCTGAGAGGAGCCAATCTTCTGCTGTCAAATTGGCCCAAAGCACTATTATCGCGGTCTTTATTGCAAGCCTCACAACTTTCCATGAGTAATCTGATGGAGGCTGATTTACGACAAGCATCACTTGATGGTTCTCGATTAGACGAAGCAAACCTTGATGGTGCACTCATGGAAAAGGCTACCTTGATTGGCACAAGCCTACA
>NYTD01000254.1 GCA_002683315.1 Deltaproteobacteria bacterium
AAGACTGCGTACAGATCATAACAGCAGCCCAAGAATATGCGCACCAAAATGGAGGGTGGACACAAGATAGACATCAAGAAGCAGCGACTACGGATCTCCCTTTTGATCTCATCGGCGGAAGTCGAAAGAGCATATTTCAAAAGTGGAAACGTAGACTGAGTACTAAAATACTAACTCCTCTTTTGTTTCGAGATTACAATGCTAAGTTTATATCTTTTGAAGATCTTTTTGTGGTTCGATATACCCCCCACACGCAGTCTGAATTAAAAACCCACAGGGATGGAACAGTCATCTCGTTTGTTCTACAATTAAATGATAACTATACAGGAGGAGGAACATATATTCAAAGTATTGATACAACACTAAATCATATACAAGGTGACATATGCATTCATTCTGGTTGGTTTTTTCATGGAGCCAAACCTGTCGAACAAGGTGACAGATATGTGCTCGTAGGTTTTTGTAATATTCGTGCTCAATGGTATACCCAAAGAAAGCTCCTACCCAATGCACCATTCGAATCCGATCCTTCTGTTCTTCGAAAGGCAGTACGACCAGAATTCCGTCATAAGTCATAATTTTTTCATGACAGAACGGTATGAGATCGATAAGATTTGAAGAGTCATCTGGATTTGGAGTTTTATATGTCTTTCTTTTCTCGTCTAAGTAATCTTGTCTCTGGATTTTCCAATGGTATTCTTGATCGTTTTGAAGAAAACAACCCACAGATCAAAGATGCACAGCGCAAGCAGGAAATAGCCAAACAAAACAAAGATCTCAAAGAGGCAGCTGCAGGTCTTCTCGTCTTGGAGAAAGAATTACAAGCGGAGCTCGAACAGGCATCTCCTGAACGCAAAGAACAAATTCTTCAAAAGATACAAGAGTATCAAGATCAACGAAAAGAAATGCTGGATATCATTGGACAAAATCAAAAGAGAAAGCATACAGCAGGACTTCAAGATGTCGCAGATCTTATCAACCAAGAATCTGCTGCAGAAGAATCTCTGGGACTGTTGCGAGCGCGAACAGAGGTATTGGAAAGCATGGTCTCTTCTTCGACATCAAGCAACAAACCAGTACAAAAAAAATCTCCCTCAGATGATTCTACAGACCCAAAAGATGAAGATCCTGCACCTTCCCAAAAGAGAACACTTTAACAACCACCATCTTCATGTTTCAGCGTCCTACTCGACTTGAGATTAATATTTCTACATTGGTGAATAACTACCAACGTATCTGTCTACATGTTCACCCTCGTCCCGTGATGGCAGTTCTCAAAGCCAATGCATATGGACACGGGCTGGTTTCTGTTGCACGAGCATTGGTAGAGAGAACCAGTTGTAGACACATTGCTGTCGCTTATTTGGATGAAGCATTACTCTTAAGAAAATCCGGTATAACAGTATCTATATTGGTTCTTGGTGGGATTATCGGAGTCCGGGTTCCTTTATTTATTGAACACAACATCAGCATCACAGCATCTTCCGTTGATAAACTAAAAATCATTTCTGAACATGCACAAAAAATGAACAAGGAAGCATTGGTTCACCTCAAAATTGATACTGGGATGGAACGAATCGGTGTGCACCATTATTCTTCGGATCTTTTATTTACAACTGCAAAAAATGCTCCTATGATTCAAATTGAAGGAGTTTTTAGTCATTTCTCGCACGCAGATAGTCCTATGATAGAAAAAACGAGACATCAGTTGAATTCTTTTCTTCAAGCTCTTCCCCCAAAACAAGACCTAGGAATGTTGCACATAGCCAATTCAGGAGCCGTATTACAATATCCGGAAACTTGGCTTGATATGGTTCGAGTTGGCATTGCAATGTATGGACTCTCTCCAGGACCAGATATCTCCTTGCTTAATGGTCTAAAACCAGCCATGAGATGGGTTTCTCAAATTGTATACTTCAAAGTGGTTCCAAAAGGAGCGACAATAAGCTACGGTGGAACCTGGACAGCTTCACAACAAACGAGGATTGTAACCATTCCTGTTGGATATGGTGATGGTTACCAGAGAAGGATGAGTGGACAAGCACAAGTCCTTATTCGAGGAAAAAGATATCCTGTGGTCGGATCCATATGTATGGATCAAATGATGGTTGATATCGGCTGGGATGAAGCCTACAACGGTGAAGAAGTTGTTCTACTTGGAGAGCAAGGAAAACAGAGAATATCTGTTTCTGAGCATGCCCGTTGGTCTGGTACCATTAATTACGAGATTATTTGTGCCATCAATAATAGAGTGCCACGCGTTCCATTCTAGTACAAGCAGAAATCGATACCAGTCTTTGTTTCGATAGAACGATTATGATTCTTCCATCAAGGAAAGTGTAATGGTATTGTCACCAAATATCATGGAAATGGAAGACTGAAAATTAGAGGGGACATGCCACCAAAGAATCTTACTGGTGGAAAAATCGTTGGGTACTTCTCTCTTATGCAGCTGCTCTGTTCCCAAAAGAAGCTCTGGTTTTTGTGTTCCGTAGTACTGTAAAAAAATATTATCTTGATAGTATGTTAAGCTTAGCTCTTGCTCTTCTTTACTCCATAAAATCAATGTAGGTAGTGGTTTTGGAATCGATATAGAAGACGAAGCATGAGTCCATACTACTTTTGGATCCAATGCCATTTGAAGAAATTGAACGATATCTTTTTTGGCATTACGCAACCAAGTACCCCACTCCATCCTAGGATGACATAGATCTTTCATCCTTGCTGTAATTGAAGCCAGCCCTTCATCCCAATCTATATTCTCTTCTGCAAGTTCTATCGCATTTTGTATGTCACAAAGAACGGTGTATATGGCTCCTTCATCCCAATCTATATCCCAAAGCAACTCCTCAAGATATTCTGATATTATAGGAGATGTATTGCCATCGATGAATGCAAGTTCTATTGCACCAAGAAAAGATTCCAATAAAGAAGAAGAAAAAATATCATGAAAACGAGCAACTGTACATATCAAAAGAAGATTATCAAATTGTTCCGTTTCTCTCCATCGGCTCGGCTCTATCAGATTTCGTTTTTCAACCTCAGCAATAATTTTTTGCTCAAAGACAGAAAGATTACGAATCTCTGCTTGATATTCTTCTCGTTCTTCAAAAGTAAACATCCAAGGAGGAGTAAGCAATAACGCTTGTGCTCGTTGCATATTCCATGATTCTTGATCTTCAATTCTGGATGTTTCAGCAAGTATACGCTCTAGACGTGTTCGTAAGTATTGTTCGTTATACAAGCTTTGCTGTTCTGGTTTCATATCTTCCTCTATGAAGTTATCTTTTCACTATACAATCTATTGTATAGATTTTTTCTTTATGTATGATAAACATATGATTCTCTCTATTGTTCGAGTACATATACGGATGAAACATCATACAAAAAAAAGAAAGGACAAAAGATTGGTAAATGAAGAAAAGATATAAAGGAATAAAAGTATCCTTTATAGAAATCATTATACATAGAAGATAAGTCAAAAAGAAACATCTAGTTCGTTTATTGCCCTTTTGACACAAAAAAACCCAGCAAAAGCTGGGTTTAAAAATGGTAAAAGCAAGTCAAAGAGAACAAAAATATTCTTCTCACTGCATTATTTTAGTAGATGGTACGTGTGATATTCAAAAGAACCAATCACAAAAGACCATTGGTTAGAACATATTGAAAACGTTTCTGACACTCTTTTCGTGTATCATTAAGACGCCCAACCAGACTCGTACGTGTAGAGAAGAGAAGACGGGCCAAAACTACATGATCAAAACGATGAGTATACATCTGTCGTACAAAAGGCTCTATTAATCCTTGATAGGAAATTAACATTGGTGCAGATTTTTCCACAACTGTCAAGAATAAGCTTGGATTAATCTTCTCATTGAGTGCAACACGAACAATCAAAATACACATAAGACTCTCTTGAGCTCTATTGACTGTTTGTCGGAGCGTATCACGGGTGCGTCGAAACAATTCTGAGTCGCGTTCATAAAACTCTTCGGAGGATTCAAAATCAGCACCACGCAAAAGCCAAACTAGAAATTTTCGGCTTCGAAGTTTACAAGGAGTGTCTCCCTCTTGAATCTGCTTATATTCTGGATAACTCTCATTCCATGTGCTCCAAATATCTTCAAGTGATCGAGTATAATTGGCAGCCGTAGCAAAGTCTTCGAAGCGTACATGTTGAGGTTCATGCAAGAGAAGATAAGACAGTACACGGTTTGGAGTAATGACATTTTGTGAACGGATAAGTATCATCGGTTTCAAGTCTGAACGAACATCTGACAATTCTTTATAGTACTGTATATCAAAAGCACTCTCATTTTCTGATGGGGTCATATCTAAGATAGAACCCTCTTCATCTTGATTTTGTGACACGATGTACGGTACCTCTCGAAATCCGAGTGTGTTTTTACGACGCATCACATCACGACAAGCATTTTTACAAGTAGTGAAGAGCCAAGCTGATAGATTTGTATGATCTGTTTGTATCGCAAGACCTGCTCGTCGAACGATATTGTTAATAAGCTCAAACTGTACCTCAGCAATAAGCTCATTGGGCGTAAAATAGTGTGAAGCGTATGTCTCTTTTTTCTTCTGCGAATGATACTCTGAAAGAACAGCTTTTTTGAGAATTTTCATTGTCAATGGTTGTGAAAGGACATGATAAAGCTCTTGCTCGCTAATTCTCATTGAATAAAACCTCATTGAAGAAGGGTTGTTTAATGGTTCCTGAAGAAGGATGGAAATACTGCAAAGTAAGGGATGGTTGAAAATAGCCATATTTGGGCCTCAATTTGATAGAAGATAAATTTGATAATAATTGGGAAGAGCACCGAAATAACTCTGAAAAAAAATTCAGAAAATATAGAGAAACAAACACTCGGTACAAAAATATTTGTTCAGCATGATGCCACCGAAAAAAGTGGCAGTTTCTGCAATACAGATCTCCAAAAAAGATTCTGTCTCGCAGATAAAAAAATAGTGGAATGCACAGCATGAATGCTGTTGAATGAGTCATACCAAAAAAGAGATATCAATCGTCACAAAAGTAAATGAACAGCTGAATCATAAAAAGGATTTCCTTATATGACACAATAGAAAACCGATCATAAAAATAATTTCTATGTTTTGTACTAAGCAAAAATGTTCATGTTTGGAAGGAGCAAAAAACTTCTTTTTTTGTTTTGCTAATATTTGAACAAACATACATTCTGCTAAAAAAAAAACAGATTGGATATACATACACACTCATTTACGAATAAGTGGAGAAATATTATTGGGTCTTACAAAGAACATTGAACAACAATAATTTTTATAAAAACTTTTGTTGTTGAGAAGAAAAAGGCCGCTTGGCAAAGAACATTCTTCACTATGAAACAAATCTTGAAAACCTTCAGATTCACATACAAATAAAACGAACGAAACGAAACAAAAAAAAGGACAAAGAACTCTTCTTGTTTTCTTTCAATTTTTTTTATGCCAACAAAATTTCCCCCAAAATTTTTAGTAAGCAAATGTATACAAAACGAAACAGTCAACCCTCCAATATAAGATAAAGCATGCCAAAAAACCCGCAACAAATTTTATTTCACCATCTTAATAACGGACATAAAAAGACTCTTTATTTGCTCTCTTCTTATTCTACATAACCAAGAGATCGTAGCTGCTGTAGCCTGAGAGGGGTAAATGATTTTTTTTCAGGACTTGACAAGGGTTGATCAGCCTGAATCAGGTCCAATGCGATCATATTTTTTTGCATACTTTTCGAACAATCTTTTGGAGACACTTCACCCGGATCAACCTTCAAATCAAAACAAGATTGATACATATATTTGTTCCATTCATTATCCAAAATAGCAATTTCCCCTTCTCTTTGAGAGTGAATCGGTTCCATTTGCTTTGTAAAGGAACAATCAAGAGACAAAGTCGAACAAATTTCAAATGGAATATTAACCAACGAGAAAGGATCTTCTAAAGGACGCATTCCATACACGACCAAAGGAACCCATGTTAGAGGCTCATACACAAATGCATCATGACCTATTCGTTTATGCTCTCCAAGCATTTCCCCATGATCAGATGTAACAATTATAACTTTATCTCCTTTCAAAACTGAAAGAGACTCAATTATAGCCCCAAGATTTCTATCGATATCTTCTACTACTGCTCGATAAGCCTTATGATATACTTCGGACCTTGACGAGTCCTTAAGAGCACTTAGACCAACCCCTCCCTTCTTCGACAAGTCGTCATCAAAAATCCTCCACTTTTCCTTACTTTGTGGTGATGGACGCAAAGGCTGATGGGCACCATACAGATGAAGATATAAAAAATGTGATTCTGTTGGATACTTGATCAACTCTCGCTCTATTCGATGAGAAGCTTGCTCGTCTGAGATGAAATCCCATATCTCAAATCCTCGATGAAACCCAAGCTCCCTACTCAACAAACGATTTGCAAATAGACCGACCGTTCGATACCCGTTTCTCTTTAGCTCCTCTGCAAGAGTTTGTTCCACTTCGAAGGGAGGATAACTCTCTCCTTTTGGCATATCTTTGGGCATTTTATGATCCCAACCATGCTTCATCACTGACTGTCCTGAAAATAAGGATATCACAGATGCTGCTGTCCATGTGCTTGGAGCCCATGCCTTCTTCACACGCTGACCTTTTTTTGCTAGGAGATCAAGATTTGGTGTATCTACTTCTTCTACAATATCTGCTCGAAGAGTATCAATGACAATCACAATAATATGTGGATGCACTGGTTTAAACGAAACAACACAACCACACCAAAAAATAAGTCCAAACATTGATTCTACCCTAACGATTCTTCTACAACATAACGATATCTTATCGCTAGAAGATCAAAGCCTGTAGATCACTGCACAAAATATCTGCAAGTCCTGGATTAATCAATGGACGATTCCTTTCAATAAACACACTTGAGCAACCGGCATTTTTTCCGGCCAGTACATCATTGACATCATCTCCAATCATGACTGTTTCATCTGCTTTTGCCCCCCAATACGATAGAATTTTATGAATTCCATCTGGGCTTGGTTTGGGTTTTGCACTGTCGCGCCCCAAAACAACATTGGGGTCAAAAAAATCAAGTAGACCTGCTGCTTCCAGTGTCACCATAGCAAAAGCATGAGTATTTCGAGTCAAAACAGCACATCGATTTTCTCTCTCTCGTAAGACCTCAAGTAATGCTACTGCATCAAGAGAAGGCTTTGACTTTTTTGCTATCTCAAACTCCCAATCTTCCAATCTCCGCGACAAATTTTTACGTACAGACTCTTCTTGTTCATCAATGAAACCCAAGATATCTTGATCTCTCGGTATACCGAGTAAAGTACGAATTTCTTGAAAATCGTGCATCGGAATGGTTAATGTACCATCCATATCAAAAATCCAATACGACCACACAAATCACTTACTGCAATGAATGATATGATGATGTTTGAACCTGTTCAAACTGACCCAAAACACTGGAAAAAGCACCAAGATTCAAGTTCTGAACACCACCAACAATGATACTTCCCTCACCTTTATCTTGATTGTCTGTGCCTCCTATCACAACAGAATGAATCCCATCTGCTTGATTTCTTGTACCACCCAAAACAAGTGCATTGAACTGACCGTGAGTAAAATTAAAACTTCCACCTACAATCACTGCTGAATTACCTTCTGATGTATTTGCAAAGCCCCCCAATATAGTCGAACCTACGCCCAAAGAGCGATTTCCTCCTCCCCCCCAAGTTGCAGCCGTTTCGCCAAAGGATTTGTTGTTATGCCCTGCACCAACCGTACTAAACCTGCCAGATGCATGGTTTTCGAGACCTCCTACAATCGTTGAGTACTCTCCATCCACAATGTGCTTTGAACCACCTAATATAGCACCAGAAGGCCCTTCAACAGTAGAATAATCCCCACCTACAATTACTGCCCCCCTCCC